>NZ_CEVCIF010000028.1:0-49294 GCF_982245605.1 Coprobacter fastidiosus
AAGAGCAATTAACCTACGCTCATTTCCAATAAATTACACTCTTTTCGTAACTTCATGCTGCAAAGATATAAATTTTTAAAACAAACAGCTTGGTAATTGGCTTGTAAAATAAAAGCCCGTTTAAATTCTGTTCAAGATTATTTCGAAGAATCTTTTCAGGGATATTTTATATCATCGTTAAACTTATTAATGTTATAACAATAGAATATTAAGATATTAACAATGTCTTTTAATCAGCCCTTAGTAATAATTTCGGAAATTTAATTTTATCAATGTCCAAGAACTTTGGCGAGTCTTTTCAGACCTTCGATAAGAAGCTTTCTGGGGCAAGCAATATTTAAGCGGATAAATCCTTCTCCACCTGGGCCGTATAATGTACCGGAATTAACCATTAGTTTCTGTTTGTTTTGCAAACATGAAGTTATGTTGTCTGATCCGATTCCGGCGGCTCGGCAATCGATCCAGACCAGATATGTACCTTCAAGCGGAAGTACAGAATATTGAGGTAAATGCCGTTTAAAAAAGTAACGAATATATGTGTAATTTTCCCAGAGATATTTTCGTAAGGCATCGAGCCATTCTTCGCTTTTCTCATAGGCCGCTATTGTGGCGATGACACCGAATGGATTGACGTCGCACACTTCATTGTCGTTGATCGCTCGGTCTATCCGGCTGCGGATATTGCTGTCTGCTGCCACGATATTAGCAATCTGTAAACCTGCAAGATTAAAAGCTTTGCTGGGTGAGATGCAGGTTGCAGAATGCAATCGGAATTCTTCGGATAGAGATGCAAAAGGGGTATAATTGTGACCTTCATATGTCAGTTCGCAATGTATTTCATCTGCAATTATAAATACTCCGTTTTGCAGACAAATATCACCGATACGCTGTAATTCTTCTGATGTCCAAACTCTCCCGACCGGATTGTGCGGATTGCATAACAGCAAAAGTTTTGTTTCTGGATCGGCGGCTTTGAGTTCGAGATCATCGAAATCAATTGTGTAGCGTCCTTCTTGATAAATAAGATTGTTAGCTATCATTCTACATCCATTATTCCGGATTGACGAATAAAAACAGTTATAGACAGGTGTTTGGACGATTATTTTGTCACCGGGTATGGTCATGGCCTTAATAATAGCCGAGATTGCCGGAACTACTCCGCTTGTATAGATAATCCATTGAGAATCTATTTCCCATTGATGGCGGTTTATGAACCATTTGACTATTGTATCATAATAATTTTGCGGTACTTTGGTGTAACCGAAGATTCCGTGTTCCACTCTTCGTCGCAAAGTTTCGATAATTGCCGGAGCTGTGCGGAAGTCCATATCTGCGACCCACATAGGCAGTACATTCTCTTCCTCAGGAGTATCCCATTTATAGGAATTTGTCCCGCGACGCGGGATTATTTCATCAAAATTGTATTTCATAATTTATATTTTTAGTCGTACTTTATAAATCCATTTGCCTTGCCATAATCTGAAAAGAAATATCACTCCGCGGAAGCAGAGTTCGATACACATGGCCAGCCATACGCCTCGTAATCCCATTGTTGGGGCGAGCAAAGCCGCCAGTGTTAGTCTTATACCCCAAATACTTCCGAAATTCATCAGGCTGGGAATGAACGTATTGCCCACTCCGACAAATATGCCATAGGTTACGATAGCTGCTGCGAACATAGGCTCGGCAAAAGCCTCTATCCTTAAGATATCAGTTCCCAACGTTCTGATTTCTTCTATCGGAGTCATTACGCCGATGATTTGCGGGGCTGCTATATACATAAATACACCCATGATTCCCATAATCGATATTCCCGACCATACGGCTATATTTGCAAAGCGACGAAGCAATTTTAATCGGTTTGCACCAAGACTTTGCCCGACTAATGTTGTTGCTGCCTCGGAAATACCGTATCCGGGCATATAGCAGAGACTTTCGGCAATGATGGCAAACGAGTTGGCGGCAATGGCTATGATACCGAGTGGTGCTACTATAATTGTTGTCATAATCTGAGCACCGCATATAGCTATATGTTCAAATCCCATTGGAAAGGATATGCGGACAGCATTTCGTAATGTATCTTGCCGGAGTAAAAAATATCCTCGTTCCCCGGATAATTTCAGTATGGGCGAACGGTAACAGAGATACCACATCATCCCTCCGGCAGTTACCAACTCGGCAAGTACTGTTCCCAATGCTGCGCCTTTTACCCCTAAACCTGCGCCATAAATGTCGATATTCAGACCCATGATTTCGATCTGTCGTTTCGGAAATATCAGAAAGAAATTGAATATTATGTCAAGCAGACACATCAGTATATTTAATATGCTCGGTATATACATATTTCCACTACACCGTAACATTCCGCTGGCCAAAAAATTCATTTGTAATACCGGTAAAAAGAGAGAAAAAATCAGAAAATAGACAGATGAATCTTTTCTGATTATCTCGTCTCCGCCCAACCAGCCGGGGAGAAAGTCACTGATGAAAACTCCGATAGCTGCTAATGAAGAGCCGAATAGCAATGTCGCAGTAATGGATTGACGTAAAATTTTTCTTGCTCCGGCAAAATTTCCAGCTCCGATAAGATGTGCCACTTGCACGGAGAAGCCTGTTGCAGCTGCTGCACACAATCCCCAAAACAACCATGTCGTTGTTGATACCAGTCCGATAGAAGCCGATGCATTTGCTCCCAAACTGCCGACCATCGATGCGTCTACGTATTGCATGACAATAGAAGACAGTTGTGCCATAATAGCCGGGATACTGAGGTATACAGTTAGTTTTAACTGCTGTTTCAGGGTCATTTTTTTACCTTCCCGGATAAGAGATAAAAGATAGTCGGTTTTATTTACCCTTGTTCTCATCGATACATAAAGAATTTATTAATCGGAGAAACAAGTTCTTTCATCCCAAAGTTTCAATTTACAATCAGCTGGAGACTTGATATTCTTGTCAAGAATGATTTTACCGTAACTGTCGGCCGTTATACTGCCGGTGCGAGGATTTTTTACACTATGTATAGGACTCTTGATCGTGGCATTTACACTGCTGTACTCAAAAGCAAGATCGCAATCATCGGCCATGATGCAGTTTTCCAATATGAGATTTTCGGCATAGCATAATGGTTGAGTGCCAGAAATTTTGCAATTTATAAGACGCAGGTTGCGTGAATGCCAACCTAAATATTCACCGTTTAATTCAGAATCGTAAATTGTTACATTTTCCGTTTCCCACAAAGCATCTTTCGTAGTAATTTTTGCATTGTGCAGCTCTAAATTTTTCACGTATTGGAATATATATTTGCTGTCACTTTCCAGTCCGTCGATATAAATATCGTTACAAAACATAAACGGGTAAGTCCCTCCGTGTAGTTTCAAATTTTTTATATTCAGTCTGTTGCACCTCCAAAATACTTCGTCGGCATCTGTTATCTCAACATTGTTTATTTCGATATCGTGCATCTCACGAAACATTTTAGGCGCATCGATCCGAGTATTGGTCATTTTTAAATGATCGGAATACCACAAGGCAGAACGTCCTCCGATATCGAAAAAGCATCGGTCGATAATAAAACCATGTACGTGCCAAAAAGGATAATTCCCTTCAAATTTGCAATTTATGGCCTCTATGTTGCTGCATTCTTTAATAGCCGATTCTCCGGCATGAATAATCACATTTTCTAAACGAAGGTCATGTGACTCGAATAAGGGGCGTTCGCCCCCGAATTCGGCATTCGATATAGTTTTCATTTGTTGTAATTTTAGTGTTATTTATTTTCGATCAATTTGATAAATCGTGCAGGACTTCCGCCTACAATTGTATTAGCCTCTACATTTTTTGTCACGACCGCTCCTGCTCCGATAATGGCATTATCTCCGATACTGACATCTTGAAGAATAGTTGCATTAGAACCTATCCAGACATTCTTGCCGAGTATAATGGGTGCAGGATAAGTCGTTTTACGGTCTTCCGGAGCTAATCCGTGATTGAGTGTAGCAAACACTACGTTGTGTCCGATTTGGCAACCATCCCCGATTGTTATTCCCCCGTGGTCTTGGAAATGGCAACAAGCGTTGATAAATACATTCTCACCTATGGAAATATTCTTTCCGAAATCAGTATAAAATGGAGGGAACACTCGAAGTGTCTGCGGAACAGAATAGCCAAACAGTTCGGAAAGTAATTCTCTGACTTTATCGGGAACATGATATGCCGTATTCAGCCGGAATGTGATGCGTCTCGCTTCATTGCTCATATCATCCATGAAGTGGTGAATCTCCTCTGTATTAAGAGCCTTACGTGCTTTTACATATGCTTTGAAACTTTCGATAGTCATATTAATTAGTCATATTATTGTTGCTCGATTTTTACTTGTATGTCTCCATCAATGCTTAAAGCCTCGATACCATTACCGTTTATATGTCCTATTTTTATCAGATCATTACTATGTGACCAATTTTTGCAGAAAATGGCGACATTTCCCCATGGAACATAAATAGTAATGTCACCGGATATGGGAGTACAACCGCGAGTAACACCTTCAGTTGTCAAGGCTGGAGAAGGATAGAAGATTTTTTCGGTTATATTATTGTAGTCATTTAACGTTACTTCCAATGGCAGACGGGAAAGAAAATCTCGTGCAGCAGCGTTGTCTTCCATTGTTGCGGTAATGGTGCGGTCACCGATCTTGATGTTTATAATTGGGGAAGAACTCTCTGGTATATCCGATTCCTCCCGATCAGCACCTATTCTGTCGAGCCATTCAGTAATACGGCTCTCCATTTGCGGAAGGGTTGAAGAGGTCAATAGTAATGACTGCTCGATCAGGATAGACTCGGTACAGATCGATTGTGCTTCGTTAACAGAGGAGGTAATACCGCTGCTGCCGCTTGTAGCAAACAGGGCTATTTGTTTTCCGGAAAGTTTTGAAGCATGTTGATACAAAAAACTCTGCATCGGTGTTGCCATGCTTCCGTACCAGATCGGATAGCCGATAAATATAATGTCATAATTGTCAAAATTATCGACAGAAGTTTTGATAGCAGGATAATTGCCTTGGCGGATTTCTTCTAATTCTTTTTGTGCTCGATTGAGCATAGAATTATAGTCATCATCGTAGGGAATCTGAGGTTCAACCTCTAAAATATCGCAATCGAGTATTGATTGAATTGTTTGTGCCACATGTTCGGTATTATTTGTACGTGAACTGTAAAGGACTAAATAATGTCCATTTTTTCCGGAGATAGGTGTATCGGTTTTATCGTTATTCTCATTTCTGTTTTCTGTTTGTTCCGAAATAAACGATTCATCTGATTTTTCACAGGCTGTTATTGATAGAACAATAAACAGCAGAAATAAAATTGATAAATTTTTTTTCATTGTTTTTATTTTTGTAGTTAATATTCAACTTATGTTTTGAGGTGGAGTTTGGAAAATTTTTAAGTTTATGTTTTCGTTCATTATTGTATGACAAAAATAGAGAGTCTTAAAAAGAACTTTTGTAGATAAATTATCGGTTTGTTTAACCAAATTACGGATTATTGTTTGAAGGAAAATCAGGAAGAAGTCTCATAAGTAATGTCTTTTTAGGGGGGACATACTCGCTCAATAGGGGATAAAAGATGTGTAAAAACGCATAAGATTTTAACTTTTAATACGAAACAAACATAAATATGGCGTAAAGATTAATCTGTAAAAGAAGTATGTTCTGATAATATTTTCTTATTGGAAAATTTAGACAGCTTCTTCATACTCTTAATAAGAGTTCTATCGAGAGAGAAACAGTAATAAATAAATTTTTTAATTATAGGTAGTATATGTTATTTTATTATTTTAACATAGTAAATCCGATTAACAAAGATTAAACAGGTAAGTTTGCATTCGTATTGGTTCGCCTGCGTTTTTCTGCTCAGGTGATTAAAAGGGAATCAGGTGCAAGTCCTGAACAGTCCCGCTGCTGTAATTCTCGTTGATTCCGGACATTCATGTCACTGGGAAAATCGAAAGGCTCGTTTCGATTATGCTGGGAAGACGTCCGAAAGAGGAGAGATAAGTCAGAAGACCTGCCGTACATTTTCAGAATATCTTATGCTTTCGGGGGTTAAAGCAAAGGTAAGTATAAAATGTAACGTTAACGGGTTACGCTGGCTCTATACTGTATCTTTTCCTATAACTTTTTGTAAGTATAAGTTATTCGGTGATTTGAATATTATGTTTTGATTCAAATAATTGTTTAATTTAAAATGCTTATGAAAAGAATTGTTACATTCTTGATTGCTTTTACTCTTTTATGTGAGGCGAGGCAGGTTTGGGGCGAGACGACTGCCGTTACAATGCCGTACGGAGAAACAAAAACCGTTACGGTAACCGATCCGATAACATTTTATGATAGTGGCGGAAGCTCAGGCAATGCCGAATCGTGGAGCGATTATCCCGCATCAGTGTGTTTTGTGCCGGGAAATGCAGGCGAAGTTATAGAAGTCTCTTTTGAAGCAGTCGATGTAAAATCTGCTCAATTTAGAATTTATGACGGTTTTGTCGATGTCGGTTATGATGATTTACCCGACGGAGACAAAGGTGTAATTGCAGCAAATTCTGTTTTTCAGTCGGCTTCTCCTGACGGGAAGATGACAGTCGGCTATTATTGTCCGGGAATGTCGGGTACAGGCTGGAAAGCGGTCGTGAAAAGCGTATCTCTTAAAGATATGATAATCGGTGAATGCATCGCTCTTTCTACGGGCGTTTCTTCCGTTCCAGTAGGTTCGGAATGTCAACCGGTAATGCTAATTAACGTAAAGGCGGAAGGAAGTCTTAATCCGTTAACGGTAAGTGAATTATCTTTTAATCTTAACGGTACGGTTTCTGTCTCGGATTTACAGAATTTAAAAGTTTATTATTCGGGAAATAAATTACAGTTTAATGATGCTCATCTTTATGCTTCCGAATCGTCAGGTAGTTCTGATATTAAGGTATCCGGCTCGCAAGAACTTGCATCGGGAAATAATTATTTTTGGTTGGTAGGAGATGTAACGGCGGCGTATGTTGTCGGGAATAAAATAGCGGCACAATGTACGTCGATAAAGGTTGCCGGAAACGAGGTGCTTGAGACCCCGATTGCTTCTGTAGGAGAAGTTTATATCGGTAATGAGTTGAGCATGTCTGCGATGTGGCAGAATTGTTATGTAGGCCGGACATCTTTGAATTTTTATGATGATGGCGGGCCTGACGGAAAAATATCGGAGGGTTTTAAAGGGCAGACGACTTTTATACCTTCGACATTGGGTAGGCGGATTCAAATTGAATTTAAGAAAGTAGCATTATTCAGTACCACGACCAGCGATAAAAGCGATATACTAAAGGTGTATAACGGTAAATCGGTAAATGAGGCTGACTTGAATATTCAAATTTCCAATGGAGATATAATTACCGTAACATCTTCTTCAGACGATGGAGCATTGACTGTTGCGTTGACCAGTGTAACGGGTGCATTGTTCGGGGATGGTTTTGAAGCCGTAGTTTCTGAGGTCGAGCCCAAAGAAATGGCTGTGAAATCTATTGTTGCTGCGCAATATACCGACGGAACAATTATGGCTGGAGATCTTTTGCAACCTATTTTGTCGTTGAATATACAAACAGAGAATGTCCTTCCTATAATAGCGCAGACTTTTAAGTTTACTATATCCGGAACGACCAATCCTGCGGATTTGACAAAAGCATCGGTTTATTATACGGGTAAAAAAGCGGAATTCGGTTCTTCCAATAAAATAGGAAAGGTTATTTTAAACGGTAGTTCTGATTTTGAAATAACTGGTTGTACTCAGGAGCTGGGAGAAGGAAACAACTATTTTTGGTTGGCATACGATATAGATCCGAGAGCTGTGGCCGGAAATAAAATCGATGCGGGATGCACCGCTGTTGTCTTGTCGGGTAAGGAAGAGATTATTGCCGATACCAATCCGGAAGGCGACCGTACGATAAAAAATGAATACGTTTCTACGGTAGGAACATTTGAAAAAACGATTTATGGTAGTTGGACTTATACGCATACCCCCAAAAAGTATGGTAGTGGATATGAAGCTGTACAGGGAAATCAAATTGTTACATTTATTCCGTATTCTGAAGGTAAAATTATAGAATTGGAGTATCAGGATTTTGCCGTGAGTGCAAGCTCTGGATATTATGGAGTGGATGCTACTTATATAATTTATAGCGGTAAAGGAACGACCGGAGAAGTATTGTGGGAAGCAAATACCGCAGATAAGCGAAAAAACGGGCTGGAAACTATTATTCGTTCTAAATCGGAAGACGGAGCTGTCACTGTTCTTTTCAACGCCAATGATTCGTTTTATAATGCAGACGGCTGGCATGCTTTTGTAAGAGAATATCAATCGAAAGATATGTCGTTCGACGGGATAGATGTCGTGCAGGCAAGTTCGGACTTTGTAGCCGGAGGTACTGCCGATCAGGAAATTTTGCGGTTTAAGATAGTGACCGGAGGCGATAAAAACCCGTTGCCTTTAAATAAAATTGCTGTTGATCTGAAAAACAGTCAATCTTGTGTAGATAAAGTCTCCGTTTATTATACAGGTAAGAATGATGCGTTTGCAACAACAAATAAAATCGGCAGTGTTGATGTCGACGGTTCTGTCGGGAATCTGGAGATTCCTGTGTCGTCTGACTTTATTTTGGAAGAAGGAGATACTTATTTTTGGATAACTTACGATGTCAAATCCGGAACTGCACCATCACAGAAGTTAGATGCAAAATTATTGTCGGTTACCATAAATAATGTTTTGCAATCGGTCGAAAACGGAGATCCGGAAGGCGATCGGGAAATAAAGAATGTTTGTCTGTTACCGGTATCGGGACATGAAACAATCAATGTGGGAGATTTTCCTTATGTTTGTTATGATGACGGAGGTGCAGACGGAGAATATAGTGAGACCCAAGAAGGTGCTCTGACATTTGTTCCGAAACCGGGAGATGTAATAAAGCTGACATTCAAACGGTTCAAGACCAGTGTCCGTGATTATTTGGAAATATACGATGGTACAGGAGTCGAGAATGAAAATTTATCGGTGAAATATGATGGAGATATGAATGAAAGTTTACCGGAATCGATTATCTCTAAGGCAGAAGACGGTTCTTTGACAATCAGATTTAACAGAACGGGATACATCGTCAATGACGGTTGGGAGATAGAGGTGAGTTCTTATACGCTGAAACCGTTGAGCTGTGGTACAGTGAAGGCGATATCTGTTAATGAAAAAAGTGAACTTCTGGGTGGTTCTCTGAATGAAAAAATGCTTAAGGTTGCCGTTGAAGCTATCGGAGATAGAGGTTCGTTTGTTGTTGATGAACTTTCATTCGGAGTAACGAATTCGGAGAGTTTGATGAATACGAAAGTTTATTTTACCGGTACGAGTGATGTATTCAGTCCTGAAAGTCAGTTCGGCACAGAACAAACAGGCAATACTCCGGTATTTACGGGAGAACAGAGTATTTCAGCACCCGGAACTTATTATTTCTGGCTGACTTGTGATATAAGAAGCGATGCTGCAATCGGAACGGCATTGGGTTTTGTTCAATCCGGTATCAAAGTTAATGGAAATTCATTTGCAATAGAATCGTCAGAAATTGCAAATCTGAAAATTAAAGATGGATTCCATGGTACGCATACTATCGGAGAGAATGGAGAATATAAAACTATTACTGCTGCAGTCGAAGCAATGAAAGATGGTATAAATGGTGCTGTCGTTTTTGAATTAGAAAACGGAATCTATAATGAGGAAGTGATAATTCCGGAAATTCCGGGAGCTTCTGCTGCGAATACGATTACATTGAAATCTAAAAGTGGAAATTATAGCGATGTGACGATTACGGCAGAAAACCATTCCGGAGGATATGACGAACAAAACTCGGCTGTAATGACCATATTCGGAGCTGATTATTTGACGGTAGAAGGAATTACTTTTACTAATCCTGATAATACATATTATTATTTGATGGATGTGAAAAATGCAAGTAATTATGTTACTATTCGGAATTGTTATTTTAAAGGAGAGGTCATGACTTCTGAACCTGTTACATCAGATCCTCATAAATTATTGCATACGAATTTTGTAAATCAAGCTGTAGAAAATACTCCGGATACCTATATGACCGTTGAGGGCAACCTTTTTGAAGGAGGTTATATTGCGGTTCAGGCAGGTGGAGCAAATCCGACAGATACGAATAAAGGAACGAGGATTATCGGAAATACGTTCAAGAATCAATGGAGTAAAGCGATTTATCTGAATTATGATGTAGATGGAGTTATAGAGAAAAACGTGATTAGCAGCAACTGTTCATCGAAAAAAGAATATAATGGGATAGATATGAATACTTGTTATAATACGGTTGTGCGGAATAATGTGATATCTGCGACAATGCCCTATATCTGCGGCATAAAGCTGAGACCTGTTTCCGGTTCAGAAGAAAAGCACTTCCGCGTATATAATAATGTATTGAATCTGAAATCTTTGACGTCATCGGATAATGCGTATGCAATTTCGGTAACCGGAGGCTCTACGACAAATAAAATCAGCTTTGTGGATATTGTGAGCAATACGATACGTTTGAGTGGAAATAATACCGAAAAATGTGCCGGAATATATAATATTTCCAATTTCAGCGAATCGATTACGGTACAGAACAATATTATACAAAATGAAGCCGGCGGTTATGTTTATTGGATAAACAGCAAGCCGCTGAAAGCAACGACACTCAATAATAATGCTCTTTATACTTCCGGAACTGTTTTTGCGAAAAATTATACTACGATCGAGAATTGGTTGACCGGTTCTAAAGAATCTAATAGTATTAATCAAAAAGTGACTTTTCAGTCAGACGAAATACTTGCACTGAAAACTTTGGACGGCCTTAATGCCGGTATTCCGTTAGATTTTGTTGTTACCGATATTGTCGGAAATGTGCGTGATACGGAACATCCGACTATCGGAGCTTATGAATTTGTTGTAGCAGAATTGCCGGCGATGGAATCCGGATATCCGGTTTTGTTAGGAGATGTGACTTATAATTCGGCGGTTGTTACTGTCAAAGTAACGGCTAATGCAGAAGTCTATTATTTATTAAAGAATGACGAAAAAGAGCCTTCTGTGGAAGATGTTATTGCTGCCGATAATAAAGTTTCGGTTTCTAAAGGACAGGAAACAGCAATCCCGTTGACCGAATTGAAACAGTATACCGAATATTATGCGTTTTTTGTTTTGAAAGGTTTGGCAGACGGTCAATTATCAGAGGTTATCGCTATGAGCGCCTTTACAACAGTTTATGCACCGACATCTGTGTCCACATTTGAAGATGTGACCGTTACGGAAACCGGATTTGAAGATGGAACAGCTCGATTCAATGGTTTTGTCGTAGAAGAGATTACTGATGGAATAGAAGATAGCCGGAAAGCAGCAAAACTCCAAACAGAAGGAACTGTTACTTTGATAAATACTTCTGATGGATTGATATTGACCGGATTTTATTTGAAGTCGGATGCCGATGTTACAATATCTGCATCGAAAGGTCAACTTGAGATTTCTACCCGGACTATAGCCTCGACTCAGGATCGGTGGATATATTACAGTTTAAAAGAATGGGGAGAAATAACTTCTATAACTTTAAGTAGCAAGGGTAATGTTTATATAGATAATTTCAGCGGTAACCCCCAAAAACTGATGGTAACGGCAGACGATAAGACTGTTTCGGAAGGTGAGTCCGTAATTTTGACATCCGATGTTTCAGGAGGAGTTTCTCCATATACATATAGCTGGAGAAACTCGAAGAATGAAATCCTTTCCACTGAAGAACAGTATTCTTTTGTTCCTCAGGAATGCGGCGACTATACTTTGACTGTGACGGATGCTTGGGATGAAACTGCAACGATAACGGTTCGGGTAATTGTAACCGGAGAAGCTGCTGCCGCAACTTTTGAAAATTTATATCTTGATTCTGAAAGCTATTGGATGGGTGATCCGGAAGAATCTATGAGTTCATTTGTAAGCGGTTCTTATAAATTCTCTAATTATTATGAGCCGGATTATGCAACATGGGCTTATTTCGGTTATTCAAATGTGACTTCAACGGTTTATAATCCGGCGGATTTCCCTTCGAATCAATTTGGGGCGGCAGCCGGTAGCGGGGTACATGAATCTGAAAATTATGCGGTTGCGTATGCTTCAAGCTATTTTGGTCCGACGCAGGTTGAAGTCTTGAATAATCCGGAGGGAGATGTTGTCAAAGGCTGTTATGTAACGAATACAGCTTGGGTGAAATATGTAACGGAACAGGGTACGGGAATGAACTCGAGCGGGAAGGAAGATGCGAATCTGCCGTTTACTATCGGGGATTATTATAAAATAATAGCTACCGGAGATAATGGTAATTCGGCAGAATTTTATCTGGTAGATTACCGGAATTCGGCAGAAGGAATCGTTGTTGACACTTGGGAGTGGTTTGATTTAACTTCTTTAGGGAAGGTCAAGAAAATCACTTTTACGGTGGACGGCTCTCGAAAAAATGATTGGGGAACGACTATCCCGACATATTTCTGTCTGGACGATTTCAATGGGACGGAAAGTATACCTGAAGGTCTGTCGAATTCGGATACCGATAATTGTAAAGTGTATCTTTCGGGTGACATGTTGAGATTCGAGCAATGTTCAGGATATACATTCAGCATATACAATATCAATGGAACTTTGTCGGATAAATTCAATATAGATGACGATTATCAGACCATCCGGTTAAATAAGGAAAAAGGTCTTTATATCGTTGTCGGAATGAATGGAAAGAACACGATTACTCGTAAAATACAGTTACGGTAACAGACTCTAATAAAAAATGGCGTATCGATTATTTGCGATACGCCATTTTTTATTTTTATAAATCGATCAGTAATCATATACTTCATCTACGGTATAATTTAGAAAGCGGTTAAGCGGTTGCAAAACTTTAAAATCGGCGGCTGTTTCTTGTATCCAGTTATTGTCCTCGAAAAAACGGTCTTGCTTTTTTCCCATTACGACGTAGTCTTTTCTCATTAGTAATTCAGGATATTTGAAATCTTTCGGGAATGGCCGTGGAATTGTTTTAAGCATTTCACCGTCGAAAGCCGGATATACTTTTTTAAACTCCGGGTTTTCCGTTATTTCGATAAATTCATCGCAATGTTCATATACCGCTTCTCGTAATTCTTTCAATAGTTTTGATTCCGGACACCATACACCTCCGCCTAATAAACAGTTTCCCGGTTCTAAGTGTAAATAATATCCGGCACGTAAGCTTTTTTTACCGCCTTTAGAAGCTATATATGCCGAAAAAAATGTTTTATAAGGCGTTTTGTCCGGAGAAAAACGTGTATCTCTATAAATTCGATATACGCAATCTTTTGCCTCTAAACCAGAAATTTCTTCATCGAATACCGAAATGAGACGAATAAGCTCATCTACTCTATTCAAAAATGTAGCTCGTAATTCATAAAACCGATCTTTACGTTCATTAAACCAATCTCTATTGTTGTGTTGACGCAGTTCTGTTAAAAAATCAAGTATATCTTTCATCACTATTCATATTTTATAGATTGCAAACATAGCTAAAATTGACGCTATTTTTATTTTTCGTTACTGAAATTTCTGTAAAAATTAGTAACTTGCCATTCTTTTATTATGATTATGCTAACCCAAACTTTATCAAAGACATGAAAGAGGAAAAAAATCAACCGGTAGAGTTGCCTGAAAATGCATTCAGAGAATTAGGTGAAGGAGAAGAGTACCAGCCGGTTATGTCGCCTTCTAAAAATTATCCGGAGGTTACTTTATGGTCGGTCTCGTGGGGAATTATAATGGCTATTCTGTTTTCTGCGGCTGCTGCTTATTTAGGACTTAAGGTCGGTCAGGTGTTCGAGGCGGCTATTCCTATCGCTATTATTGCAGTCGGTTTGTCTAACGCTACTCGTCGTAAGAATGCATTAGGAGAAAATGTCATTATACAGTCTATTGGAGCTTGTTCGGGCGTTATTGTTGCCGGAGCGATATTTACGCTTCCTGCACTTTATATTATACCTGGACTTACTGTCGATTTTATGCAGGTATTTTTGAGTTCTCTTTTAGGTGGAATTTTGGGAATACTGTTTTTGATACCGTTCCGAAAATATTTTGTATCCGAGATGCATGGCAAATATCCTTTTCCTGAAGCGACAGCTACTACACAAGTGCTTATATCCGGAGAAAAGAGCGGTAACCAAGCAAAACCCCTGATTTTTGCAGGGTTGATTGGCGGCATCTATGATTTCGTTCTTTCTACATTTGGTTGGTGGAGTGAGGTACTATCTACACGAGTATTGCCGTTCGGTGAGACAATTGCCGAAAAGGCAAAAGCTGTTTTCAAAATAAATACGGGAGCGGCTGTATTAGGACTCGGTTATATTGTCGGTCTTAAATATTCTCTGATTATTTGTGCCGGATCTATATTTGTTTGGTTTCTTATTGTCCCTTTTATGGGGCTTTTTTGGGGAGATTCGGTCTTGACTATGGGAAACAGTGATATTGCTATTGCCGTAGGACAAATGACTCCCGAACAAATATTTACTACTTACGGACGCCATATCGGTATAGGAGGTATAGCTATGGCGGGAGTTATCGGCATAATACGTTCTTGGGGAATCATAAAAGGAGCTGTCGGTTTAGCATCTAAAGAACTTGGAGGTAAAGCTGAGGCAGTTATAACTTCGGTGAAACGTACGCAGCGAGATATTTCTATGAAATTTATCGCTATTGCTTGCATCGCAACACTGATTCTGATTTTATTATTTTTCTATTTAGGCATTATCCATAATTTTACACAGGCCTTTATTGCCTTTATTGTGGTATCTGTCATTGCTTTTCTGTTCACGACGGTTGCAGCCAATGCAATTGCGATAGTCGGGACAAATCCTGTATCGGGAATGACTTTGATGACATTGATCTTGGCTTCCGTTATTCTTGTAGCTGTTGGCCTTAAAGGTACATCGGGTATGGTTGCCGCCTTAATTATCGGCGGGGTTGTCTGTACAGCTCTTTCTATGGCCGGAGGTTTTATAACCGATTTAAAAATCGGGTATTGGTTAGGTTCTACTCCGGCAAAGCAGGAGGGTTGGAAATTTTTAGGAACGTTGGTTTCTGCAGCGACGGTAGGAGGGGTTATATTGATTTTGAATGATACATACGGTTTTACTTCTGAAAACGGTTTGGCTGCTCCTCAGGCGAATGCTATGGCAGCTGTTATCGAACCTCTTATGTCGGGGAAAGGCGCTCCTTGGCTGCTATATGGTATCGGAGCATTGATTGCCGTAGTACTGACTTTTTGTAAAATTCCGGCTTTGGCTTTTGCTTTAGGAATGTTTATTCCTTTGGAACTGAATACTCCTTTAGTTGTAGGAGGATTGGTAAGCTGGTATGTCAGTACACGCAGCAAAAATGCCGAAGTAAATAAATCCCGGTATGAAAGAGGTACATTGTTGGCATCCGGATTTATTGCCGGTGGAGCATTGATGGGGGTTGTCAGTGCCGGATTGCGTTTTGGAGGATTTGAATATAGTTGCGAGATGAATGATACAATAAAACAAGTACTTGGTTTAGTATTGTATTTGGCTCTGATTGGTTATTTGTTGAAGGACAGTATGAAAGCTCATAAAGTTCGATAAGTCAAGTTCTATATATAAGTAAAGTCGCATTATTCTGATTATCGGTAATGCGGCTTTATTTTTTTCTCGGATGTTTATTTATAATTGTTTTAAATGAGCCTTAATTTCTTTCTCTCCGCAATAAATTTGATGTAATACTTTCCGAATCGGGATACCTGTTTCACGAGATATTTCTTTAACTCCTTTACCGGCTAAAAAGAGTTTTGTAGGTAGTTGATATTCTTCATTAATTTCCTCGATAATGATATGGAGAGTATCAGTAGATAAGTTTCTGTATAAATCGGGGTTGAGTCGTAGCCTTGAACAATTGTCGATTGTTGATTTTGATGGAATGAAACTGGTAATATATTCTGTAAAAATATGTGTTAAATAAGTTGAATAGTCAAACATTTTTCCGAACCTTTTGGTTATTATTTCGGAAACATCGTATTTATTGTTCATGCACTTTCTCTTTACAATTATATAAATAAAAAGAGCCTCCGGTTTTTTAAATAAAAAGGACCAATTCTTATTTTTAACATACATGACGAATCATGTAACGGAGGCTCTAAATACCTTCTTTACATGATTCATCTATGTTAAATAAAAAAGAATTGGTCTTCGTAAAAATACAAAATACCTATAAACTGGCAAATAAAATAAGAGTAATTTATCGATTATTTTATAAGATATTTGGGCTTTTGTTTAAAATAGATTTTTTATTTGGAAAATTAATATGCTGTTGTCTAAATTTTTCAGACAAGAAAATATCATCAGACCATTTTTACGTTTTCTTCAGGTCTATAACGATGTTGACAGTATCGCTACAGTTTTCTTTTCGAGAGGGAAACAGACTATTCATATGGATTTCTCTCATGCTTGACCCGAGCAAAATTTAGACGGCCCCTAAAAACAAACTTATTATTATGAGGTGGTCTTAGAAGTTACAATAGTTGAAAATGATATTTTGTAATCCGTACCTAATAATGATTTATATTGTTTGCAGAAATTGTCGTATGTGCTTTTGGCAATGCTTCTTTTATCTTTTTTGTATAAAATAGAGCATTTGACCCTCAAAGCTTCTTCATTGAAAATATCATGCAAAAAAATGGTATCTGCGATCAATAATTGAATATCTTCTTTATCTTCAAATTCTTTCTTTTGTAAAAGAGAATGTAAAAGATCTAACGTTATGTCTGAATAATCGCTTTTGAAATTATCGATCCAGTCGGCTTGAGTATTAGGTAATAACGGACCGAAGACGAGTAATTCTAACAATTGGTATAATGTAGCCTCTTTAGTAAAATCATCGAAAGAGGTATCCTGAATAAATTGTATTGCGGCAACATAATCGCAAAAAACTTCGTTTCCGAATGTGATTTTCCAGAAATTATTTTCAAAAACAACCTGTATGTCTCCGACTTTTTCTAATAAAACCCGCAATTTGCGAATAGAGACATTGCGATTATTTCTTGCAGATTTTTCATCTTTATCTTCCCATAAGATACTATCCAGTTTGTTGCTGCTAATTCCTTGCTTTGTTTTTACGCTATACAATAATATGATTAATAATAAAGATTTTAGTATAGGAGTAAATTGGTTCGTTATATCTCCTCCTTCTTTATCTTTAACATTAAATCCTCCTAATAAGCTGATGCTGCTTTTTGATCTGTCAAATGTCTTTTTGATTTCTTCCTGAGGAGCTGTTTCTTTTTCTTTTATTTCGATAGAGACCGGTTTTTTATCTTTTTTCCGACGAGAGAATTTATATAAACCGTAGCCCGATAAAAAAATCAGAAAGATGATAACTCCTACCCATAACTTATTTTTCGAAGGGGTTTTTTGAATCGTGTCTTTTAATGCAATCGGCGGGAAATCTATCGAATAAATAGAGACTTCCGGATCGCTATTCCGTATTTCCCTGTTAAATATCGTATATAGTTTGCTGCTGTCGGGAGAGTAGTACAGATTACAAAATAGATACCCTGCCGACATGTCTCCTATATTGGTTGAGCATCTTTTTATTTCAGGATGGTTTAAAGAAATTCGGACTAAATAACCTTGTGATTTTGAGACATTGATTGCATAAAAGCATGAATCTGTCGGACTATAAATCATATTTCCTCTTAATAAAAGGTCTGTCTCATCTCCAATATTTGATTTGATTTCCCATATTTTTTTTATTCCGAATGTCGCTAAATCGACAGCATACAGGTCATATAAGTTATGACTGACTTCTTCTTGGCGTCCGTTTTTGCTTCCCTTGCCACCGAAAATGTAAAGAGTATTGTTTACGATTGTCGATACGGCGGAAAATCGAGGTGAAATCTCTTTGATTTGAAGACTGTCCCATCGATGAGTATTCAAATTTACCTTGAACAATGTGTTTTTATACAGATAATATCCATATCCTCCGAACGTAATTAAAGAGGTATCTTTAGGGGATATAGCCACAGTATGGTGTATATAGGCCGGATCCATACCGTTCGTGAAAGTACCGCTCCAAGAATTATTCTCCGATGAGAATACCGAAATTGATTTCTGGTCAAGGCTGTAAGATATGAGCCTATGGTTGTACGGATCATAAGTTATTTGGTTGTTTTTTTCACTGGCTAATTTTCCCTTGATATTATCTATTGAATATGACTTTTGTGTGATAGGATTAAGTACGGTCAGTTGATTGCTCCCGTTAATGATGTAAAATAAATTTTTATCAGAATTATATGTGATTTGGGGATTTCCTTTAATTTTTTGTTTATATAATTGATCCCATGAAGAGTGATTATCGATGAGCCATATAGGATTCTCTGTAATTGCGGGACATTGTTTTATGAGATCATAACAGATACTATCTGCATGTTGTTTTAGTTCCCAATGATATATTTCGTTGTCTTTGTTGTCTAATACCCGTACATTTTTAATATTGATGGGAGCGACATCTCCGACTTGAAAGTTTTTGATTCCGGAAGTCCCGAAATGGATAGTCACATTTTTACATCCTGAAAAATCAAAAGATTGAGTGCTTTGAATCGATCCGAACGAAAAAGTGATTTTATTATCTTTCGGCATTAATTTGACGCTTATCGGTATCCATTTATTGTATGTCAGATCTTGTGTAATCGGATGTTGACTTTCGTTGAGTATCCATGCCGGATAACGATCGTTTTTCTTGTTGGCAAGATATACGAGATCTATATTTTTTTGTGTATTTGTAATGATTCTCACGACATATCCCCATACAATCTCTTTTCGCAGCATGAGGTCGAATGATATGGTTCTTCCGTTTTCTATTTTTATAGGTTTTCCTCCATTCAATACAAGTCGTGTGCGTATTGTTCCCGGTTGTTGGTGTGATCTGAAAAATAATCCGCCGTTTATGTCAGAAGAATAAACAGAAATGCTGCATAATAAGCAAAATATGACAAAAAGTTTTTTCATGATGATAATGTGTGTGTTATATCTTGATATTGTATATCCATCCTGTTTTGACATTACAAATGTAATAAAAAAATGAAAGGAGAACATTTATTCTGCTATTTTTTGAAAAAGAGATATTTCTAAATATAATTATTTTAAAATGTATATGCATGGCTGGAGTCTTTGATAAAGGTTGCCGATTAATTTTTCAATTTACCGTTTTTTTAAGTGCATTTTAATTCTCTATAAAGTGAAAAGATAATTGTTCAAGAATATTTTTGTAACAAATTTTGTAGTCGGGAGAAATTTCCGGTTGCTTGGCTCGTTTTAAATTACTAATCAATAATTAAAAACACACACAGAATGAAAAAAACATGGAGAATTGTTTTGCCTGCGTTACTGGTGGGGTCGTTTATTTCTTTTGCCGACACGAAAGACAAAAGAGAAATAAATGATAAGGCAGTAACGGAAGAGATCTGTCCTTGTGAAATGGAAGGTATGGATCTCGAAGAAGCTTACAATCGTTCGATGGCAAATGCGGGCGTATCTCAACAAGTGAGTAAAGAGACTCCAAAGTATTTAAATCCGAACATTCCTATTGAGGAACGTATCGATGACTTATTGCCCCGGCTTACTCTTGAGGAGAAAGTAATTCAATTGAGTGATAGCTGGGGTTCAAAGGGCATTGCTCGGTTGAAGATTCCTGCAATGTTGAAAACCGAAGGATTGCACGGCCAGTCTTATGCTACCGGTTCTACCATATTTCCACACGGGATTAATATGGGTAGTACGTTTGATACGGAATTAATACAAGAAGTCGGTAAAGCTACGGCAATTGAGGCTAAAGCTGCAAATTTACGGGTTTCTTGGTCTCCGGTGTTGGATGTGGCGCGTGATGCCCGTTGGGGACGTGTCGAGGAAACTTATGGTGAAGATCCTTATCTCGTTGGTCGTATAGGTGTAGCATGGATCAAGGGTTTTCAGGGTGAACACATGTTTGCCTGTCCTAAGCATTTTGCCGGTCACGGACAACCGGTCGGCGGTCGTGATAGTCATGATTACGGATTGTCGGATAGAGTAATGCGTAATATTCATTTGGCGCCTTTCCGCGATGTTATTAAAGAAGCGAATGCATTCGGAGTTATGGCGGCTTATGGGCTTTGGAACGGAGTGCCTGATAACGGTTCGAAAGAGTTGCTTCAGAAAATCCTTCGTGAAGAATGGGGATTTGAAGGTTTTGTCGTTTCTGATTGTAGCGGCCCTGAAAATATTCAGCGGAAACAGTCTGTTGTGGGTACTATGGAAGAAGCTGCCGCTATGGCTGTTCGTGCCGGAGTAGATATCGAATGTGGATCGGCTTATAAAAAGGCGTTGGCTTCGGCAGTAAAGAAAGGCATTATAAAAGAAAGCGAATTGGATGCCAACCTGCGTCGAGTATTCAGAGCTAAGATGCGCTTGGGATTGTTTGATAGACCGAGTATTGAGAATATGGTTTGGAACAAACTTCCGGAATATGATACTCCCGAACATCGGGCTTTGGCACGTAAAGTAGCAGTAAAAAGTACGGTTCTTCTGAAAAATGAAAATAATCTTCTTCCGTTGGATAAAAATATCAAGACAATCGCTGTCATCGGTCCGAATGCAGATCAGGGACAGACTGGTGACTACTCTGCAAAATATGCACCCGGTCAGATAATTTCGGTTTTAGAAGGTGTCAAAAATCATGTGAGCTCTTCTACAAAAGTTTTGTATGCGCAAGGTTGTACGCAAATCGATATGGATACTACAGGTTTTGCAGAGGCTGTGAATATTGCGAAACAGGCTGATGCCGTGATTCTTGTTGTGGGAGATAATTCGAACCGACATGAGAACGGAAACAAAAAAAGTACTACGGGAGAAAATGTTGATGGTGCTACTTTAGAAATACCGGGAGTACAGCGACAATTAATTAAAGCTGTCGAAGCAACAGGAAAACCTGTCGTGCTGGTTTTGGTAAATGGTAAACCGTTTACATTGACATGGGAAGATGAAAATATCGAGTCTATTCTTGAAACTTGGTATCCGGGAGAAGAAGGCGGTAATGCAACTGCAGACATTATCTTTGGTGATGAGAATCCGTCCGGACGTTTGCCTATCTCATTTCCTCGTCATCCGGGACAGTTGCCTTTGTGGTATAATTATGAAACTTCCGGACGTAATTATGACTATTATGATATGCCGTTTACTCCATTATACCGTTTCGGTCATGGATTGAGTTATACGACATTCCGTTATTCTAACCTTAAAGCTACTACTAAAAGCGGAGATCCTGGTTTTGTGACTGTTTCGGTAGATATTGAAAATACCGGGAAAAGGCCGGGTGAAGAAGTAGCTCAGTTATATATAACCGATTTGGTAGCTTCGGTAAATACCGCAGTTATAGATTTGAAAGGATTTAAGCGTGTTTTCTTGAAACCGGGAGAAAAGAAAACCGTTACTTTCGAACTGAACCCTTATTTGCTTTCTTTATTGAATCCGGATATGAAACGAGTTTTGGAAGCCGGAAAATTCAGAATGCATGTCGGAGGAGTTTGTCCCGAACCGCCAAAAGGTTCTACCGAACATAAGCAGAAAATCGGTTTTAAAGATCCGAGCCAAGGTATTTCCGGTGAGTTTACGGTCGATAAAGACTACAAAGCAGATTTTGAATATACCGTATCGGCACCGAAAAGTGTAAAAGGCGGAGAATCGTTTAAGGTGGTCGTAAAGGTGAAGAACAGCGGAAATTTATTGGATATCGCTGATGTTAAATTGTATGGAAATAGTTTCTTGGATGATCGTCGTGCTGAGATCGAAGCCGGAGAAACAAAAGAAATGGTTTTTGATGTGCAGATGTATGCAAGCGGCAATCAGACTTTAACCGTAATTTTAGATGATCAGATAAAATCCGTTCCTTTAAAAGTTTCGAAAGTTCCGGCAAAACTCGTTTTGGAAGGTAGTTCGATCAATATGACCGAGAAAGGAGAAATGGTTTATGTCGCAGAGGCACGAAATGTAGGAAGTGAACCTTTTAATAAGAGTTTGGATGTGAAAGTAGAAGGCGTAACCGTTGCATCGCAGCCGTTGCGTTTGGATGCTGGAGCTAATCAGCGTGTCGAAATTAAATACGCATTCCCTCGTTCCGGTACATTCCGTGTGAAAGTCGGTACTGAAGCAGAGCAACAATTGATTGTTCCGGGAGGAATCGGATTGGCATTGCAAGACCCGTTGGCTTATATAACTTTCGAAGGAGCGACAGATAAAGAAGTCAAAAATGAGATTACCGGAAAAATGTTGCCGATTCAGGGTACAGCCCAAATTGTCGATGGCAAAAACGGAAAAGGTTTTAAGAAAGACAAAAAAGAGACTTTTGTCGATGCAGGCGGTATGGATTTGTACCGGAAACCGTTTACTTTATCTGCATGGGTTTATCTGAACCAGATGGATAACGGCCAGGCTATGTTCTTCGGTGGACAAGCTCCGATGGGGGCGGATGTCGATGTAACCGGAACACGGTTGGCAGCCGGTATTTTCCAAGAAAAAACGATTCTTTCTTACGAAAATAGCGACGTTCGCGGTAACAATAAATTGCAATCGGGAAAATGGATACATTATGTTTATACCTACAATCCTGAGAAAGAAGAAGGAGCGATTTACATAGACGGTCGTTTGGATAAGAAGGCTTTCCAGAAACCTTTTGCCGGACCACTGGAACGTATTGCCGGGTCTCAGCGTTTTTCATCAGGTAAATTTATTATGGATGATGTTCTTGTTGCCCGTACGACGATGGATGAGAAAGCCGTAAAAGAACTTTATACAAATGGTGTGGAAGCTATGCGTAAAGCTCAGAAAGTAACCGATTGGCGTCCTATGGATTCGGCTGTTGAAAAAATGAAAGCGTGGGCAGAATTAAATGCCGGTGGAAAAATTCAGGTTTTTGTTGAGGTTGCAGATAATAGCGGAAAAGTAATCGATTCTAAATCGGTACAGTTGAAGAGCGGAGAAAATGAATATTCTTTGGCAGGATTAAAAAAAGGTGACAAAGTTCGTTTACGTATAGATTTGTCATCTACAGCTTGGGACAGCGTCCCAGCCTTGCAAACGGTCGTTTTGGAAGGTGCTTCACCGATCCGTTGGTCGACGGTTGAAGAATGGATGAAAGGTTCTGCTTCTAATTCTTTGTTAATAGGATTGTGAATCGTAAGTATATAGAGTTAGTTTGTTGAGTAAAGGCGGTGTTCATTGTGGGATACCGCCTTTCTTTTAGACAGACTTTAATATTCCCGAACTTATATGGTCATCGATTTGAAATAAGATTTATATCTTTGCAACCTTTGATTTGATAAAAGTGTAGTATGTTGAAAAAAACATTTCGATTATACCGGGATCATTATGTAGCATTGTTGAGATTGGGAGTTCCGATTATGATAGGACAGTTGGGTATTATCATCGTCGGATTTGCCGATAATATAATGGTTGGTCATCATACTTCGGAGGAGTTGGCTGCAGCATCTTTTGTAAATAATCTTTTTAATCTTCCGTTGATGTTTGCTTTAGGCTTTTCTTTGGGGCTTACTCCGTTGATCGGGAATTTGGTCGGAAAAAATCAGGTAGCAAAAGCCGGTCAGACTCTTCGATGTGGTCTTATCGCCAATTTGCTTTTAGCGATTTTACTGATCGGGGTTATGTCCGTAGTTTATGTTAATATAGACCGGATGGGACAACCGGAAGAACTTTTGCCTTTAATTAAACCCTATTTCTTGATTCATTTGTCGGGTTTGATTTTTATCATGCTATTTAATGCTTTCAAGCAATTTGCCGATGGTATTATGGATACTCGTATCTCGATGTACATACTTTTGTGCGGTAATGTGCTGAATATTATAGGTAACTATTTATTGATATTCGGCCCGGGCTTTTTCCCGGAACTTGGACTGCTCGGAGCAGGATTTTCTACATTATTATCTCGTATTTTCACGTTGTCGGTTTTTGTGTATCTGTTTTTCTTTACGTCTCGTTATGGCAGATTTAAAGAAGGTTTTCGTCATCTTAAAGGTGATTCGGGAAAGCAATTGCTTCATTTAACCAAAATGGGGATGCCTATTGCTTTTCAAATGGGGATGGAAACCGGATCTTTCAATTTGAGTGTTATTATGATGGGATGGATCGGTACGGCAGCATTGGCGGCACATCAGGCCGTTGCAACTTTTACTACGATCGGTTTTATGCTTTATTACGGTATCGGGTCGGCTATTACGATTTTGGTAAGTAATGCTAAAGGAGCAGGAGAGATGAATAAAGTAAGATCGATAGCAAATGCCGGGTTTCATGTAATAATACTTTTGGCCGTATGTATTGTAATCATAATGGCTTTGTTCCGACAACAGGTGGGTTATCTGTTTACAGATTCGGAAGAAGTGAACGGAATCGTAGCATTGTTGATAATACCGACTATGGTATATCAGTTCGGAGATGGCTTGCAAGTTGCCTATGCAAATGCTTTAAGGGGAATAGGAGATGTGAAACCTATGGCCTTAATTGCGTTTGTCAGTTATTTCCTCGTATGTTTGCCTGCGGCATATTTATTTGGCTTTGTTTGTCAGGGTGGTGCTATGGGTATCTGGTGGGGATTTCCGATTGGTCTGACTTTGGCAGGAGTCTTGTTTTATTCTCGTTTCAGGTATAAGATGAAGAATTCGAAAATCGTGTAGTCTGGAGTTGGCCGGCAATGTAAAATATTCCGTACTATCCGGACATTCTACCGGATAGTACGGAATATTTTGATTATTTATTATCTGTCTCCGAAATAAAAACGGATACCTCCAAGTAAATTAAACCGGTTTAAGTTTATTCTGTCATAGTCGTTATAAACTATGGTACTATGTACATTTTCCATCTTTATATTTTTCAGGAATGCAGAACCTATGATTTCATTGAATGAGATACCTATTCCCATGTGTTTGTTAAGTTTATATTCGATTTCGATTCCATAATTAAACCCGATAGTCGATACATAGGTTTTTCCTTTTTCAATTCCTGAAGATATTTTGTCTGAGAATTTTAAATATCCGATACCGACTTCTCCGTTTATCATCCATTTTTTATTGAACGAATATTTTGTACAAAATAAAGGTGCGATATATGAAAATAAGACATTATGATCCATGTTCGTCTTTTCGTAATAACTGTCAGAACTGTACCCTGAATAAAAAATTCCCCATCCGAAATTTTTAATATAATGATGGAATGCCAAATCCCATGCAAGTCCGGAAGTCAGTTTATCATCGAATTGTTTATCTGTCCCGGTGAGCCCTTCTGTTTTAGGTAACCATCCGTAACCGACATTGAATGAAAAATCGACTCTTGGAGGTAAAGGGCGTACTTTGTTCAAGACACTATTTACACTATAATTGTAGAATGTCGTTTGTGTGTTGTATGTAGAATCGGATATGCCGGATTTGAGAATATTTCCTGAAATTTGGTGGCAGGAACTTGCGACACCCGGTAAAAGGTGATCGGTGATTTGCAGAATATCTCCTCCGGCTTTTCTTGTTTCTTCTTTGGCTATTTTCAGTACTTGATCATATCGGCATCGAATAGTAAAACTTCGGTCTAAAATAGCAACTTGTCCTATCAGAGTTGCAGCGACCGGGACTTTTTCTCCCTCATTTACGATCATGATTGTATCTTCTTGAGATAAAGACGGATATTCCTGTATCTTGTTTAATACAATTTTAGGAGAACAGGAAAAAAGAGTACATAATAATACTCCGGTAAGAATTTTATTTTTCATGGATATGTGTGTATATAGTTTGTGTATTGCAAATATAACAAAAGTATGTTGTAATTTTCAATTATAAATACTTGTTTTTTTGAATAAAAAGTGGGCGCAAAGACTTTGTATAAAACCTTTGCGCCCGCTTTCTACGTTTGGGATAACTTTATTTCTTTTCTTCCGGTTTTAACCAATGGTCGAGCCAACGGAAAAATATCCGTTGCCATAAAATGGCATTTTGAGGTTGCGCAATCCAATGATTTTCATCAGGAAAGACAACCATTTCGGCGGGAACTCCTCTTAATCGGGCGGCGTTGAATGCTGACATTCCTTGAGAGGCAAGTATTCGGTAATCGTTTTCTCCATGAGTAATTAGTATAGGAGTATCCCATTGATCTATAAAACGATGTGGAGAATTGGCATAAGAACGCTGAGCAACTGCATTGTCTTTTTCCCAATAAGCGCCACCCAAATCCCAGTTGGCAAACCACATTTCTTCTGTTTCTACATATTGTTGTTCTAAATTGAATATTCCGGCATGAGCGATAAATGCCTTGAATCGTTTTTGATGATGCCCGGCCAACCAATAAATAGAAAAACCTCCGTAACTTGCCCCGATTGCTCCGAGACGATTTTCATCGATAAACGGTTCTGTCTTTACTGCGTCGATAGCAGAGAAATAATCTTTCATATTCTGACCGCCGTAATCACCGCTTATTTGTTCCAGCCATTCCTGACCGAATCCGTATAATCCTCGTCGATTAGGTGCAACGATGACATATCCGTTTGCCGCCATTAACTGCAGGTTCCATCGATATGACCAGAACTGGCTTACAGGGCTTTGCGGACCTCCTTGGCAATATAGTAATGCCGGATATTTTTTATTCGGGTCGAAATGGGGAGGATATATGATCCATGTCAGCATTTTTTTATTGTCTGTTGTGGCAATCCAGCGTTCTTCCACTTTGCCCATAGTAATTTGATCTAAAGTTTCCTTGTTCTCGAATGACAATTCCGTAATTGCTTTATTATTTAGATTGATACTATAAATTTCATCCGGTTTTGAGAAAGAATGCTGTAATACGATCAGTTGATTATCATTTATCGGTTTTATATCGGCGTAGTCGACCTGTCCGGTTGTGATCTGTTCTATTTTTTTATCATCGATATGAATGTTGAAGATTTGCTCTATTCCTTGATATACGCTTAAGAAGTAGATCGATTGTCCGTCTTCTGCCCAATTTAACATGTCTAAGCTGTAATCGAACTCGTCTGTCAGATATTTCTTTTCTCCGTTTTGTATATCCATAACGAACAAGCGGTTTTTATCTGATTCGTATCCGTCACGTTCCATACTCATCCATGCTAAATAACGCCCGTCGGGAGAAAAACTCGGATGCGTATCATAACCCATCATTCCTTCGGTCAGGTTTTTGGTTATTTTCGTCTCGGTATCGTATAGATAAATATCGGAGTTGGTAGATATGGAATACTCCAATCCGGTTTTTTTTCGGCAAGTATATGCAATACTTTTACTGTCCGGAGTCCATGCAAAACCTTCTGTACCACCGAAAGGTTTCATCGGAGCTTCATACGGTTCGCCTTCGAGAATATCATTAATATTTTCTAACGTGCTGCCGTTAAAGTCTGCTATAAAAGGGTGAGGAATGGCTTCTACCCATTCGTCCCAATGTTTATACATGAGGTCGTCGATAACACGTCCGGTTGCTTTGGGCAGGTCCGGATAAATATCCGAGGCTCGTTGACCGTATTTTACATTCGAAAAGAATACGACCTTTTTCTCATCGGGAGAAAAGAGAAAACCGTTTATTCCTTTTTCTTGATTGCTGATTTGTTTTCGGTTCGATCCGTCGGCATCCATTATCCACAATTGAGAACTTCCGCTTTCGGATGTCAGAAACGCTATTTGTTTTCCATTGTTGATCCATACAGCATTTTGTTCGGATTTAGGAGTATGGGTGATCTGAATTTTATTACTTCCGTCAATGTCCATAACAAATAGTTCCCGATTGCTTTTGTTTTCGGGTATGCTCACGTATGTTACTCCATAAAGGATTTTTTTCTTATCCGGAGATATTTCTATACCCCCGACGCGCCCAAGAGTGTACATGACTTCCGGAGTCATGATTCCGTTTTCTACTTTGGGATGGCTTTTGCCTATGATCCCTTCGCTGCTCTCTTTCTGTGTCTGACAAGCAGACAAAAGTACCGCACTTGCCATAATGAGTTTGCTGATTGGTAATTTCATAAGTTTTACTATTATTTGTATTTCTTCTTTTTGTATTTTGTTTTTGATGATGTTTCTGTTTTTGTATTTTTTATGGGAGGACCGTATAGACGATTGATTAGATCCGGCCGTCCCATTCTTTGCAGTTCCGATAAAATCTGTTTTCGTTGATCGGGTTTATACCAGAAAAAAAACTGCCTTTGAGCCAATTTCTCGTTTTGGTTGCGGGCTGTATATATTTTTTCTCCCGTATAAGGGTGATATCCTGTATAATATATCTCGGTCGAAAGCGTCATCGGGGTAGGGGTGAAATCTTGAACTTGCTCGAGGTGAAAGTTCAATTTTTTTGTGATAGCGGCCAGTTCGGCCATATCCTCTTCTCTACAACCCGGATGGCTTGATATGAAATACGGAATGAGCTGTTGGTTGAGTCCGGTTTCATCGTTTATTTTTTCGAATGTCCGTTTAAATTCTTCGAATTTTTTGAAGTTAGGTTTCCGCATTAGCATCAGAACATTGTCGGACGTATGTTCCGGAGCAACCTTTAATCGTCCAGATACATGTCGGGTAATAACTTCATATGTATATTTCGAAGTACTTGCATTTACTTTTTCATCCTCATGACGGTGTTGTAATAGATCATATCTTATCCCGCTGCCGATAAAAGACTTTTTGATTCCTTTTATTTGATCTACGCTATGATATATATTTAACAACGGAGTGTGATCGGTATATAGATTTTTGCAGACTTCGGGATGTATACAAGACGGACGTTTGCATTTACGACATATTTCCTGACGGGAACCTCGCATCTTGTACATATTGGCCGAAGGTCCTCCTAAATCGCTGATATATCCTTTGAATCCGGGCATTTCCGTAATTTGTTTTACCTCGTTCATAATCGATCGTTTCGAGCGGGAGGCTATGAATTTGCCTTGATGGGCGGAGATCGTACAAAATGCACATCCTCCGAAACAGCCTCTATGTAAATTTACAGAAAACTTGATCATTTCGTATGCCGGAATGTTTTTCCCTTTATATTTAGGATGAGGCAGACGAGTATAAGGCAAGTCGAAAGAAGCGTCTATCTCGTTTTCGCTCATAGGAGGATAAGGTGGGTTTACCTTTATAACCGAGTTTTTATATTTTTGCCATAATCGGCGAGCCTCATATCGGTTCGATTCCTCTTCGACATGGAAAAAATTGCGGGATTGTTTCTTTTTGTCTTGCAAGCATTCTTCATGAGAGAACAAAACGAGATCGGTTGCGCTTTCATGTGCGTGAGGCAACTCGTTTTCAGGTGTAATAACGGCGGTCTGTCTCAAGTCTTTGATCTGACCTGTTTTTTCACCGTTCCGAAGCCGCTTTATCAATTCTCTGATCGGGAGTTCTCCCATACCATAGATGAGCATATCTGCTCCGCTATCGATCAAAATACTCGGTCTTAAACGGTTTTCCCAATAGTCATAATGAGTAACTCGTCGCAGTGAGGCTTCTATGCCTCCGATAATAACCGGTATGTGGGGGTAGAGTTTTTTTAATATTTGAGTATATACTATTGTCGGATAGTCGGGTCGCATTCCTGCTCGTCCGTCTGGAGTATAAGCATCATCGGAACGAAGTCTTTTATTTGCCGTATAATGGTTGACCATTGAATCCATAGCTCCGGCAGAGACCCCGAAAAATAATCTGGGTTCTCCTAATTTCTTAAAGTCCCTTAGATCGTCGCGCCAGTTCGGCTGGGGAACAATAGCGACACGTAATCCTTCGGATTCCAGAATACGTCCGATTACTGCAGCCCCGAAAGAAGGATGGTCGACATATGCATCTCCTGAGAAAAGAATTACGTCCAGATAATCCCATCCTCTGATCTCAAGCTCCTTTTTTGTAGTCGGTAACCAATCTTGTAGTTTATATTCTTTCATTGTCGTCCGATTGTTTCTTTGTTTTATCCGGTTTATGAAATTCAGTTTGCTGTATTACAATGAATCGTATCGGTCTTGTAGTTTTACCAATTCGTCCCGGTATTGGGCAGCTTCGATAAATTCCATTCGTTTAGCAGCTTCAACCATTGCTTTCCGGGTATTTTCAATAGCCTTTTTCAATTGGTCTTTATTCATGTATTGGACTACCGGATCGGCAGCTATGTTGACATGCGAAATATCATATTCCTCTTTATATAAAATCGGTTGACCTTTTTCGGTTTGAACATCCGCTTCTTTTGTGAGAATAGAGTTTCTGGCTTTTTGTATTGCTTGAGGCGTAATATGGTTTGCTTCGTTATAAGCCAACTGTTTTTCTCTGCGCCGATTAGTTTCATCGATCGTTTTTTGCATGCTTTCGGTAATTTTGTCTGCATACATGATTACCATTCCGTTCAGGTTTCGGGCGGCCCGTCCTGCCGTTTGAGTTAAAGAACGATGAGATCTTAAAAAGCCTTCTTTGTCTGCGTCCAGTATGGCGACTAATGAGACTTCTGGCAAATCTAAACCTTCACGAAGAAGATTTACTCCGATAAGGACATCGTAAAGCCCGTTGCGTAGATCCTCTATGATTTGAATACGTTCTAACGTATCGACGTCTGAGTGAATATAATTACAGCGAATGTCGAGTCGTAACAGGTATGTGTTCAATTCTTCCGCCATACGTTTGGTAAGAGTCGTTACCAGAACCCGCTCGTCTTTTTCGATTCTTTGTTGTATCTCTTCGAGTAAATCGTCTATTTGATTGAGACTTGGTCGGACTTCGATTATTGGATCGAGCAGTCCGGTAGGGCGGATAACCTGTTCGACGATAACGCCCTCGCTTTTCATCAACTCATAATCTGCCGGAGTAGCGCTGACGTAAATAGTCTGTTTGGTAAGATCTTCGAATTCTGAAAATTTCAGCGGACGATTATCTATTGCAGCCGGCAATCGGAATCCATATTCTACAAGATTTACTTTTCTGGAATTATCCCCTCCGTACATTGCCCTTATTTGAGGTATTGTAACATGGCTTTCATCGATAATGGTTAAGAAATCTTTCGGGAAATAGTCTAACAGACAGAATGGTCTGGTGCCGGCAGCCCGTCCGTCGAAGTATCGTGAATAGTTTTCTATTCCGGAACAATGTCCCACTTCTCTGATCATTTCAATATCGTATGTTACCCTCTCATACAAGCGTTTGGCTTCAATTTCTTTTCCTATCGACTTAAAAAACTCGACTTGTTTTCCTAAATCGAGTTCTATTTCACCGATTGCCCGGTCTATTCGTTCTTTAGTAGTTACAAAAATATTAGCCGGATATATTTTATATTCATCGAATAGAGTAATCGTGTGCCCGGTCATCGGATCTACACTTTCTATCGATTCTATCTCTTCTCCCCAGAAGATAATGCGCAAGATGATTTCCGTATAGGCCAGATATATATCCACCGTATCTCCTTTGACCCTGAAATTTCCTCGATTCAGTTCGATTTCATTACGGGAATACAAACTGCCTACGAGTGCTCGTAAAAATGTATTCCGTTCTATATTTTGACCGACACGGACATCTATCACGTTGCTATGAAAATCTTCCGGGTTGCCGATACCGTAAAGACATGAAACCGAAGATACGACGATAACGTCTTTGCGGCCTGATAATAAAGCTGATGTCGTTGAAAGCCTGAGTCGGTCTATTTCTTCGTTGATTGCCAAATCTTTTTCTATATAGGTATCGGTTGTCGGAATATAGGCTTCCGGCTGGTAATAATCATAATATGATACAAAATATTCTACGGCGTTATCGGGGAAAAAACTTTTAAATTCTCCATACAGTTGGGCTGCCAAAGTTTTGTTATGACTCAGGATCAACGTCGGTTTCTGAACTTTTTCGATGACATTAGCCATGGTAAATGTTTTACCTGACCCGGTAACTCCCAGTAGGGTTTGAGCGGAAAGTCCGTCTAAGACTCCCCGGCTAAGCTCTTCTATTGCTTCCGGTTGGTCACCGGTCGGTTGGTAGGGTGAAACGATTTTGAACTCCATAAATGCCATATATATTTTGATTTGCGAAGTTACGAAAAAACTCGGAGAAACGGCTGTATCCGTTCTCTTTTCATACTATTACCTTCAAACTTTCTATTGTCTTCTTAATCATATATTTTACTTTCATTTTATTGTATTTTTGCTAAACAAATAGTAGGATTGATATTTTTTTATTTACTTTGTCGTCATAGTATGAAATTAAACGAAAAATAAAAGTTGTAATATACCATGATTTGGAATGAAACGATCGAATGCATGAGTCGGGATGAAATGCGCAAGTTACAGGGAATCCGGCTGCGGCAAACCGTGGAAAGAGTTTATCATAATACTCCGTTTTATCGTAAGAAAATGCAGGAACTGGGAATAACCCCTAACGATATAAATAGTATTGATGATATCGTCAAACTCCCTTTTACGACAAAACAGGATTTGAGAGATAATTACCCCTTTGGGCTTTTTGCAGTTCCGATGTCGGAGATTGTGCGTTTGCATGCTTCTTCGGGGACGACCGGTCGTCCTACTGTCGTAGGATATACTCGCCAGGATTTGGCGACTTGGGGAGAGGTTGTAGCTCGTTGTCTGTCTGCTTATGGTACGGATAAGCACGATATATTTCATGTCTCTTTCGGTTACGGGTTGTTTACCGGAGGTTTGGGCTTGCACTATGGTGTAGAGAATTTGGGTGCGACGGTTATTCCCATGTCGAGTGGAAATACGGCTAAACAGATACAGTTGATGCATGATTTCGGCTCTACGGCTTTGGCTTGTACCCCTTCTTACGCTCTTTATTTAGCTGATGCGATAAAAGATTCCGGTATCCCTCGTGAAGAATTTAAGTTGAGGGTCGGTATGTTCGGAGCAGAGCCTTGGTCTGAAAATATGCGCCGTGAAATAGAATCTAAATTGGGTATCAAAGCTTTTGATATTTACGGTTTGAGTGAGGTAATGGGACCTGGTGTGTCTTATGAATGTGAGTGTCAACATGGTGCGCATATCAGTGAGGATCATTTTTTCCCGGAAATCATCGATCCCAAAACATTCGAACCATTGTCGCCGGGAGAGTCGGGAGAATTGGTATTTACGACGATAACGAAAGAAGGATTGCCTTTGCTTCGTTATCGTACCAAAGATTTATGCTCTCTCATATATGATAAATGCGATTGTGGGCGGACCACTGTGCGTATGAGCCGGATCACCGGACGCAGTGACGATATGTTGATTATTCGGGGAGTAAATGTATTCCCTTCTCAGGTCGAGAGTGTAATTCTTGAACTGGAAGAATTCGAACCTCATTATATGCTGATTGTTGACCGTAAAAATAATCTGGATACATTGGAAGTTCAAGTAGAGGTTCGGGAGCAATTCTATTCGGACGAGATCAACAGAATGATGGAGCTGAAAAAGAAAATAGGACACCGACTGCAAAGTGTTCTCGGTATTGCTGCCAATATAAAATTGGTAGAACCTCGTAGCATAGAACGCAGTCAGGGAAAAGCTAAACGAGTGATTGATAACCGCAAAATTGATTAAAAAACGATACGATTATGATTATAAAACAGCTATCGGTTTTTCTTGAAAACAAGACCGGACGTATTAACGAAGTAACCCGTATATTGGGAGAAGAAGGTGTAAACCTTTCGGCATTTAGTATGGCTGAAACCGCAGATTTCGGCATTCTTCGTGTTATTGTTTCTGACCCGGATAAAGCTTTGGAAGCTTTGAAGAAACACCATTTCGGAGTCTCTTTGACCGATGTCGTCTGTCTTAACTGTCCGAATACGCCGGGAGCTTTGGCTAAAGCATTAGGGTATCTTTCCGATGAAAATGTTTTTATTGAATATATGTATGCATTTGCAGCCGGAGATGTTGCCCATGTCGTTATTCGTCCGGATAATATAGAGAATTGTATTCGGGTATTGACCGAACATCGGCTCGAATTGATGGCTGCGCATCAGTTGTATAAACTTTGATAAAAAATTTGATGAATATAGAATAGTGCCGTATATTTGTTTTCATAAGACGGATATACAGCACTATTTCGTATATTTGGAGACATGTAAAAATTCAAATGGATTTTGAAGTGTCGGTCTGAATTTTGCGTAGAGGCTCTCAAACTTGATGACTCAAAACAGTTTCTTAATCCGTTAAAATTCATTTTTTTGTTTTCGTTATTCAATCAGTTTATCTACATTTGCACATTATTTGTCTATATGAAGAAGAGAATTTTATATTTATTTGTATCGGTATTATTTCTTGCTTCGTGCAGTGAGTATAATAAAATACTTAAAAGTACCGATTATGATATGAAATATGAATATGCCAAGAAATATTTTGAACAGAAAAAATATGCTCGGGCATATACTCTGTTAGGAGAGTTGGTGACAATATATAAGGGTACAGATAAAGCTGAAGAATCCCTTTATCTGTTGGCTCGTAGTCATTATATGGCGAAAGATTATTCAACATCGGGGCAGTATTTTACAACATACTATACAAACTATCCTAAAGGCCAGTTTGCAGAGCTTTCCCGTTTTTATGCCGGTTATGGTTATTATTTGGATTCTCCCGAGCCGGAACTCGATCAGTCGGGAACCTATAAGGCAATAGATGAGATGCAGATGTTTCTGGAATATTTTCCGAGAAGCGAAAAAGCAAAGGAAGCTCAAGATATAATCTTTGCTTTACAGGAAAAATTGGTAGAAAAAGAGTGGTTGAATGCACAATTATATTATAATTTGGGCAACTATATGGGTAACAATTATGATGCGGCTGTGATTACTGCACAGAATGCTCTGAAAGATTATCCCTATACAAAGAGAAAAGAAGATCTTTCGATGTTGATCTTGAAATCGAAATATCAAGAAGCTATACAGAGTGTGGAAGAGAAAAAGATAGAACGGTTCAGAGACGTGATCGATGAATATTATAGTTTTATCAATGATTTTCCCGATGGAGCAAATGCAAAGGATGCTAAGAAAATTTTTAATGTAGCAAGTAAATACGTAAAAGATTAATCAATACAATAATATGGATTACAAGAAAACGAATGCACCGACAAACACTGTTACCCGTGATATGATCGCTTTGTCATCGGATACAGGAAATGTTTATGAGACTGTTTGTATTATAGCAAAAAGAGCTAATCAGATTTCTGTAGAAATGAAAAATGATCTGGAAAAGAAGTTACAGGAATTTGCTTCTTTTAATGATAATCTTGAAGAAGTATTCGAAAACAGAGAGCAGATTGAAATCTCAAGATATTATGAAAAGTTGCCGAAACCTACACTGATCGCTGCTCAGGAATATCAAGAAGGTAAAGTATATTACAGAAATCCGGCTAAAGAAAAAGAGATAATCTAAATTCCTTTTGAAATAAAACAAAGAAAAAGACGACTCCGAAAATTTTTTTCGGAGTCGTCTTTTTCTTTGTTTAAAATTCTACTTATTCAGGTTCTATCTCAGGCAATTTTGATTTGAGTATTTTATCGGATTGGAACATAGCCGTTATCTTTGATTATGCTCTGTCCTTCATCGGATAGTAAATATTGAATAAATGGAGAGATCGTTTTCTCATTTTGTTTATTATAGTAATAATAAAGCGGGCGAACGATCGGATACAATTTTCGGGAAGCATTGGAAACTGAAGGTAATGAGTAATTTTTGTTGTCGTATGATATAGCTAATGTCTTGATTTTAGGACTTACGTATGCTAATCCCACATACCCTATAGCGCCTTTAGTTTGACTTACCGACTGAATTACAGCTCCGGTTGCCGGCATAGAGAGTGTTCCGCTCATATAATTTTTATTCTTTAGGACGCTTTCTTTGAAAAATTCATAAGTCCCCGAGGATGTTTCCCGAGTATATACTACTATCTTTTGATCTTTACCGCCTACCTGTTTCCAGTTTTTTATTTTTCCCCGGAAAATATCTTCCAATTGTTTTCTCGTGAGTTTATTTACCGGATTGTCTGGATGAATGATAACGGCAAGAGCATCGTAAGCGATAATAACTTCTTGAATATTTTGTTTCGCCTCTTTCAATTTCATTTTTTCACTGAATTTGACAGGACGCGATAGCATTGCTATATCGGTAGTATTGTCCATTAAGGAGGATATTCCGACACCGCTTCCACCTCCTGTAACGGTAACATGTGCTTTAGGATATTTTTTCATGAAATTTTCTGCTGCTTGTTGTGAAACAGGCAGAACGGTATCGCTTCCCTTAATACGTTGTGCATATAATGATGTTGTGGCGAGGAATAAAGAAATAATCAGATAACTTTTTGTTCGTTTCATATTTTTTGTTTTATTCGCAAAGAAATAGAGCTGATATTACAAAAGGTTTACAATGGTGTTATTTGACAGTTACAAAACCTCTCTCGGATATTTTTGTAATATGAATGTAATAATTCTGAAACAGTTTATTCAAATCTCCTTTACACGATCTTAATATGAGTTTCATTCCTTTGTGCCAACAAACAGAAACACGATGAAAAAAGTTTTTGAAAAGATTGTAGAAGGTATCCTCACTTGTAGCGGATATATAACAAGTATTACTATTTTGCTGATCGTAGCTTTCCTTTTTACAGAAGCTTTCGGTTTATTTAATAACAAGGTAATAGAGGACGGTTATGTTTTGGTCTTGAATAAAGAAAATGAGATCGGAAAGTTAAGCAGCAGAGAAATAAAAGATATTTTCGATGAGGAAATCGTTAATTGGAAAGAAGTGGGAGGAAAAGATTTACCTATAAAGCTTTTTAGACTGGAAGATTTGACTGCTTATTATTCTGAAGCTGAATTGGGAGAATCTTATGAATTTGCATCATCTAAAATAGAGACTCTGATTAAAGATGACCCCGGAATCATCGCTTTTATACCCCGAAAATTTGTTGAGAATCCTCAGAATGTTCATGTTTTAGAAGATCAAACGATTTCATTAAAAGAGGTATTTGCCGGAACAGAGTGGTTCCCTACGGCAACGCCGGCACCGCAGTTCGGATTCTTGCCTTTGATTACGGGAACATTATGGGTAAGTTTCTTTGCCATACTTATAGCATTGCCTTTCGGTCTATCCGTATCTATCTATATGTCTGAAATTGCCACTCCGAGAGTTCGGAGCATCCTTAAACCTCTTATTGAATTATTGAGTGGAATTCCTTCGGTAGTTTATGGATTTTTCGGTTTGATTGTCATTGTTCCTATAATACAGAAGGTGTTTAATTTACCGGTTGGAGAGACTGGTTTGTCCGGAAGTGTCGTTTTAGCGATTATGGCTCTACCGACTATCATTACTGTTGCGGAAGATGCCATGAGAAACTGTCCCCGTACGATGCGCGAAGCAAGTCTGGCTTTGGGAGCTTCTCGTTGGCAGACTATATATAAAGTCGTTGTTCCGTTTTCGATTTCCGGAATTACTTCGGGAGTAGTCTTGGGAATAGGTCGGGCTATAGGAGAAACGATGGCGGTTTTAATGGTCACCGGAAATGCGGCGGTAATCCCTGTTTCTATTTTAGAACCTTTAAGAACGATACCCGCTACTATCGCTGCCGAATTGGGAGAAGCTCCTTCTGGAGGAGCTCATTATCAAGCACTTTTTATGCTTGGTGTAGTGCTTTTCTTTATTACGTTGATAATAAACTCATGTGTAGAATACGTATCATCAAAAAACAAGTAAAAACATGAATATTCGCAATATTTATCCATCCGGGTATGAGGTCCGGAAAAGACGTTCTCAACACTTTGCATTCGGAATTTTTTCTTTTCTGAGTGTTCTGGTAGTAGCTATTCTGTTTGCTATTTTGGGCTTTATCATTTACAAAGGAATCGGGGTTATTAGTTGGGATTTCCTTACCGAATCTCCGACAGACGGGATGACTGCGGGAGGTATATGGCCGGCGATTGTCGGAACATTTTATTTGATGGTCGGAAGTGCCTTGTTCGCATTTCCGGTTGGAGTGATGAGCGGTATATACATGAACGAATACGCTCCTAAAGGAAAGTTGGTGCGTTTTATACGGGTTATGACAAACAATCTGAGCGGAATACCTTCCATTGTATTCGGACTGTTCGGTATGGCGTTGTTTGTAAAATATCTGAATTTTGGGGATAGTATTATAGCCGGTTCATTAACTTTAGGGTTGCTTTGCGTGCCGCTGGTGATTCGGACGACAGAGGAATCTCTGAAAGCTATTCCCGATAGTCTGCGAGAAGGTAGCCGGGCATTGGGAGCAACTAAACTGCAAACGATATGGCATGTGATTTTACCGATGGGAATGCCCAATATTATTACCGGTTTGATTCTTGCGTTAGGGAGAGTTTCAGGAGAAACAGCCCCCATATTATTTACTTGTGCTGCTTATTTTTTGCCACAGTTGCCCGAAAGTATTTTTGATCAGTGTATGGCGTTGCCTTATCATCTGTATGTTATCTCTACAAGCGGAACAAACATGGAAGCTCAGTTACCGCTGGCATACGGAACGGCATTGGTTCTGATCGCTATTATTCTGTTTATCAATTTACTGGCAAATGCCTTGAGAAAGTATTTTTCAAATAAAGTAAAAACAAATTAATATAAAAAGAAAATGAATAAGATCGATGCCCGAGACGTAAACTTTTACTATGGGAATTTTCACGCTCTCAAAGGAATAAGTATGCAGATCGAAGAAAAATCTGTCGTGGCATTTATAGGTCCGTCGGGATGTGGAAAATCCACATTTCTTCGATTGTTTAATCGTATGAATGATTTGATTCCCGATACACGTTTAAATGGGGAAATTTTGATTGATGGGAAAAATATATATGATAAGGATATACAGGTCGATGAATTGCGAAAAAATGTGGGAATGGTTTTTCAGAGACCCAATCCCTTTCCGAAAAGTATATTCGAGAATGTTGCTTATGGATTACGTGTCAACGGTGTAAAGGATAAAGAATTTATTCGGAATCGCGTAGAGGAAACCTTGAAAGGAGCAGCTTTGTGGAATGAAGTGAAAGATAAGTTGAAAGAATCGGCTTTTGCTCTTTCGGGAGGACAGCAGCAGCGGTTGTGCATTGCACGTGCTATGGCGGTTTCTCCTTCGGTTTTATTGATGGATGAGCCGGCTTCGGCTCTTGACCCGATCTCTACGGCAAAAGTAGAAGAGTTGATTCATGAACTGAAAAACGATTATACGATTGTTATCGTAACACATAATATGCAACAAGCATCGCGTATCAGCGATAAGACAGCTTTCTTTTATATGGGAGAGATGGTTGAGTATGACGATACTAAAAAGATATTTACAAATCCGGGTAAAGAGGCCACGCAAAATTATATTACCGGTCGCTTTGGTTGATATTATTAGAAATAGATAAGGTTATGGTCGAATTTATAGAATCGAAGTTAGTCCGTCTTCGCAAAGAAGTGGATGAAATGTGGGAGCTGGTAAGAACGCAGATTGATAAATCTGGAAATGCAGTGCAAAATTTGAATAGGGAAGATGCACAGACAGTCATTGTAAGAGAAAAACATGTCAATGCCTTTGAATTGAAAATAGACAGTGATATAGAGGATATAATTGCTTTATACAGTCCGGTGGCGGTAGACCTTCGGCTCGTTCTGGCAATGCTGAAGATCAATTCGAACCTGGAACGAATCGGAGATTTTGCAGAAGGAATAGCTCGGTTTGTAATTCATTGTCCTGAACCGTTAAATGAAGCATTGATGGAAAGATTGCAGTTAAAGACGATGTTTATGACAGTTCTTGATATGTTGGATATGGCTAAGCGAGCTTTGGATGAGGAAAATCCGGATTTGGCTACATCTGTTCTTGCTAAAGACAATTTATTAGATGATATAAATTCGGCGGTAACGCCTATTCTTGCCGATTATTTGGGAGAACATCCGGATGATCGGTTGACTTGTCTGAATTTGGTCAGTGTATTTCGTAAGTTGGAACGTGCGGGAGATCATATTACGAATATGGCAGAAGAGATAATCTTTTTTGTAAATGCAAAAGTATTGAAACATCAGGGAAATACAGACGAACATTATATTTGATTTGCCCCAAAAAATATATTTAAGGGGGGAATGAGCAATTTTAACATAGTTCATTCCCCTGTTTTTTTATAATTATACCTAGGCATGTTATAGTTTTCTTGAGAAATTGAGTCGTTACTTTTTTGATTTTACCATATTTCCGATATTAAGCTATTTATTAATTTTCAATTAAGTTCGTTTTCCGAAAATCGTTAAGCGCTCATTCCTATATTTGTTTATATAAAGACACATTTTATATATTAATCATTAACTTTTAAAATCATGAATGCAAAAAGAATTACCGTATTTGTTTTATGTGTTATCGTTTCGATCGGAATGTTACGAGCTGCAACGAATAATGAGAATAAAGAAAAGGATACTGACCGTACGGGATGGACTGTAACAGCATCTAATTATAAGTATGATTTTCAAAATCCTTCTAAAACTGTCGATGGTGATCTCGATTCTCGTTGGACATTGGGAAAACCGCAAGTTGCGGGAGATTGGATTATTGTCGATATGAAGACTCCTCAGAAATTTAGTGTGATCGAATTACAGCAAGGCCGTAGTGCAAATGATTTCCCTCGAGGTTATGCCGTATATCTCTCTAAAGATGGAAAAGATTGGGGAAATCCAGTTATTACGGGAGAAGGGATTAAAGGAGATGCAACGGTAATAACTTTTCCTTCATCTGTCGAAACGAGATATATAAAGATCGCATTGACTAAAGATGTTTCGACTTGGTGGAGTATTCACGAATTTCTTGTAAAATAATGTAATGATTTTATGGCAGAATAAAATTGGAATAAGATCATGAATAAATTATTATCGATAAAGCAGATAGCTATTATTGCCGGAGCATATCTTTTATGTAGTTGTCCGGTAAAAGCCGATATTCGTATGCCACGAATTTTTGGCGACCATATGGTATTGCAGCAGGACTCTCAATTATCTATATGGGGATGGGCCGATCCCGGAGAAAAGGTGGTCGTGACTCTTGCCGGAAAAAAGGGGAAAACGATTGCCGGAGCAGATGGTACATGGAAGATCTCCTTGAAGCCCATAAAAACGAAATCGAAAGGGCAAACCCTTACGATAAAAGGAAATAATAAGATCGTATATGAAGATGTATTGATCGGAGATGTATGGGTCGCTTCGGGACAGTCTAATATGGAATGGGGTATTAATAAAAATCATTACAAAAAAGATGTAGATGCTTCGGCAGATTCCCTGTTACGGTTATTTTTTGTCCCGAGAAATACCTCGCTTGATCCTCTGTCCGATATTTATATGCCCGAAGATACCCAAAACCCCGAATGGGCTGCAAAATGGGTTTTATGTACACCTGAGGCATTGAGGAAAATAAACGGACAGGGATTTGCAAGTGCTGCTTATTATTTTGCCCGGGACATTCGTCAAGCGAATGACCGTCCTTTGGGAATAATACAAAGTGCATGGGGAGGTACACGTGCTGAGGCTTGGACGAGTCTGTCTGCTTTGAAGGCTGAACCTAAGTTGAAACGTTATGTCGACCTTTATGAAAGAAATGTCAGGATAAACCCTGAGGTTGTTGCTAATTATAAACAGAGGAAAGCCGAGTTTGACGTAGCAATAAAAAAGTGGAATAATACTGTGGGTAAAGAGTGGGACAAGGCACAAAAAGAATGGGCTATTGAGGTAAAGAAGGCTCAGGCGGCCGGACTTCCTGTTCCGGAAAAACCGAAACCGAGTTCTCCCCGTCCTTCAGATCCGCCCAAACCGAATGGAGGAAATAACGGACCGACCAATCTGTTCAATGCGATGATCAATCCCTTAATTCCTTTGTCGATAAAAGGAGTAATATGGTATCAGGGAGAATTCAATTCCGGAGGATCAGGGAAAGAATATGCTACGCTGTTCCCTTGCATGATAAATGATTGGCGGCAAAAATGGGGAATAGGAGATTTCTCTTTTATATACGTACAGTTGCCGAATTTCGGACCTGTCGATCAGAAACCTTCAGAAGAAGGACAAGGCTGGCGTTGGGTGCGTGAAGGACAATTAAAAGCTCTTGCTTTGCCCAATACGGCTATGGCTGTGACTATCGATGTCGGTGATCCTTTCGATCTGCATCCGATCGATAAATATGACGTAGGACATCGTTTGGCATTAGCAGCAAGAAAATTAGCATACGGCGAAAAGATAATTGCTTCTGGTCCATTATACCAAAGCATGACGATAGAGGGGGATAAGGCGATTATTCATTTCAGTAATTGCGGAAGCGGATTGACAATAGCATCTTCTCCCTATACACCTAAAGGAGAAAAGCCTAAAAATTCCGAGAAACTTACCGGGTTCTGCATTGCCGGAGAAGACCGTAAATTTGTTTGGGCTGATGCCGTGATCGATGGAGATCGAGTGATTGTCTCGAGCCCGAAGGTGCTGAAACCTGTTGCTGTGCGTTATGGATTTTCCAACAGTCCGGTTTGTAACCTGTACAATAAAGAGTTGCTTCCGGCATCTCCTTTCCGTACGGACAATTGGGAAAAATAATTAGAATAGCGATTATTGAGGTTTTACCAACCCGATAATCGCTATTTGTTTTTTATTGTTTTATAAGATTGATTACTGATAGATGTGAATAGTAAGAATAGATAGTGGTAATATAGACAGAGGTTCAGCTTGTATTTGCATTTTTTTCGCTGGTATATGAATTGTTATTACGTTGAAAAATTTTGATTATAAGCATTTTTAATTTTTTCAAAATCTTCCCCCATATCAATTGCATTAAATTGTGCTGTTTATTTTTAATGCTCTTTTTTGAATTTAGTTTATTGAAGGTAGTAGCAGGTATAAAAAATCCCCCGCAGAAGGGCGAGGGAACCTAATGTTTTCACAACGGAATGATCCTTATTGTGATTTGCTTCATTTTAGTATGACAAAAGTATAAAATAAATGGTTTATGTGCAAATATTTTTAAAATAAAATTTTTATATTTGGGAAAGTTAAAACAAATATATCATGAAAAAGATTTTAGGTCTGGATTTGGGTTCGAACAGTATAGGGTGGGCATTGGTAAATGAAGCTGAAAATAGAGATGAGGCATCATCGATCATTAAGTTGGGTGTGCGAGTGAATCCTTTGACTGTCGATGAAATGCAAAATTTTGAGAAAGGGAAAAGTATTACTACTAATGCGGACAGGACTCTTAAAAGAAGTATGCGCCGTAATTTGCAGCGGTATAAATTGCGGCGCGATGCATTAATAAAGCTTTTAAAAAAAGTTGGGTTTATAACGGATGATACTATTCTTTCGGAGCAAGGAAACAGATCGACGTTTGAGACTTATCGTTTAAGGGCGAAAGCTCCCGATGAAGAAATCTCTTTACAGGAACTTGCACGTGTGTTGTTGATGATCAACAAAAAACGGGGATATAAAAGCAGTCGAAAAATAAAAGAAAAAGAGGCCGGAACTTTGATTGACGGAATGGAGGTTGCTAAAAAATTGTATGATGAGGATTTAACTCCCGGGCAACTTTGTCTACAGCTACTCGAATCGGGCAAAAAGTCTTTGCCTGATTTTTATAGTTCCGATTTGCAGGAAGAGTTTGATAGAATATGGAACTTCCAAAAACAGTTTAACCCGAAAGCCTTTTGTGATACCGCCAAAGAAGAAATCAAAGGAAAGAATAAAAGCCAGACATGGGCTATTCTGGCGAAATACTTTATTTGGACGGATGAAATGGTTGTTTGGAATGAAAAAGAGTCCAAAACAGAACGTGTGGAAAAAAAATGTAAACTTGTCGGTCTTAAACGGACTGTCAAAAAGGAGGAACAAAGAAAAGAGAACTATCGTTGGCGTGTACAAGCTCTTACGGAGCAGCTTGACTTGGAAAAAGTTGCAGTGGTGTTGCAGGAAATTAATGGACAGATAAGTACTTCAAGTGGTTATTTAGGAGCAATTAGCGACCGGAGCAAGGTCCTTTATTTTAATCGTCAGACGGTAGGTCAATATCAAATGGCTGAACTGGAAAAGAATCCCAATACAAGTCTGCGTAACATGGTGTTCTACCGGCAGGATTATTTGGATGAGTTTGATAAAATTTGGGAAAAGCAGGCGGAATTCCATAAGGAGTTGACCGTGGAGCTGAAAAAAGAAATTCGTGATATTATTATCTTTTACCAAAGACGCTTGAAAAGCCAAAAAGGTTTGATCGGTTTTTGTGAATTTGAAAACCGAGAAATTATGGTGGAGAAAAATGGCAAGATGCAAGCTAAGGTGGTGGGATGTAAAGTCATACCTCGTTCACATCCTTTGTTTCAAGAATTCAAAATATGGCAGACATTGAATAATGTAGAAGTATTTGCCGGTGAAAAAAAGTGTAAGCGAAAGAGAACGGATGCTTTTCCCGGATTGTTTGACGGTACGGAGGATACTTTGATGGTAGAAGGATGGCGATATTTATATCAAGAAGAAAAAGAGATATTGGCTAAGGAACTCTCCGTAAAAAAGAGCCTTAAAAAAGAATATATTTTAAAACTCCTGTTCGACAATCCTCAGGATTTGGATATGAATTTCGAACAGATAGAAGGAAATGATACGGGGAATGTCCTCTTTTCGGCATACAGCAAAATGATCGAGAAGTATGGCTATGAACCGTTGGATTTTGGAAAACCGACAGATAAGATAATAGAACAGTTGCAAGTTATCTTTGCCGATCTGGGATGGAATACAGATTTGCTTTTCGTAGATTTGAATAAAGAGGGTAAAGATTTGGAGAAGCAGCCTTATTTCAAGCTTTGGCATTTATTATATTCATTTGAGGGAGACAATACACCGACCGGAAACGGAAAGTTGGTTGAAAAGCTTATGGAGCTTTGCCATGTGGGCAAAGAGTGTGCCTTAGAACTTGTGAATATTTCGTTCCAAAACGATTATGGAAGCCTGAGTGCTAAAGCTATTAAAAAGATTTTGCCTTATTTGAAAGAAGGCAACCGATATGATGTGGCATGTGGATATGCAGGCTATCGCCATTCTAAATCTTCTCTGACTAAAGAGGAGATAGAAAATAAGGTATTGAAAGATAAACTGGATATTCTGCCTAAAAACAGCTTGCGTAATCCGGTAGTTGAAAAGATTTTGAATCAAATGGTGAATGTGATTAACGCAATCATTGACACTTATGGAAAACCTGATGAAATTCGAGTAGAATTAGCGCGTGAATTGAAGAAAAGTGCTAAGGAACGGGAAGAACTGACTAAAGCTATTGCAAAAAGTACCCGTGAACATGAAGAAATACGTAAAGTATTGCAGGAAGAATTCGGCATGATAAATGTGAGCCGTAATGACATTATTCGCTATAAACTTTATGAGGAATTGAAGGATAACGGATATAAAACGTTGTATTCCAATCAGTATATACCCAAAGAAAAAGTGTTCAGTAAAGAGATAGATATAGAACACATCATTCCGCAAGCTCGGCTTTTCGATGATTCATTGTCGAATAAGACATTGGAGTATAAAGCGATTAACATTGAGAAAGGAAATAAAACAGCTTATGACTTCGTAAAGGAGAAATATGGAGAAAAAGGCTTGCAACAATATCTTAATCGTTGCGAAAGTTTGTTTAAAGGTCATAGAACAAAACTCCGGAAATTGAAAATGGGGCAGGAAAATATTCCGGAAGGATTTATCGATCGGGATTTGAGAAACACACAATATATAGCTAAAAAGGCTCTCGCTATGCTGAATGAGATTTGTCGCAGAGTAGTAGCTACCACCGGTTCTATAACAGATAGATTGCGAGAGGATTGGCAGCTTGTGGATGTATTGAAAGAATTGAACTTGCCTAAATATGAGACTTTGGGTTTGGTAGAAGTGTATGAAGATAAGGATGGACGAAAAATTAAAAGAATAAAGGACTGGACAAAAAGAAATGATCATCGGCATCATGCCATGGATGCTTTAACCGTAGCTTTTACCAAAGATGTGTTTATTCAATACTTTAACAACAAAAATGCGGCATGGCAGGCTGACTGCAAAGAGCACTCCGATATAATAGGTATAAAGACTCGTTATTTTGAGAATGGAAGGGCTTTGCCTCCTATGCCGTTAGTGCGGTTTCGTGCAGAAGCGAAAAGTCATTTGGAAACTTTGTTGGTATCTATTAAGGCTAAAAATAAAGTAGTTACTAATAATGTGAATTGTACAAAAAGAAAGGGCGGAGAAAATAAGAAGTTACAACAAACCCCGCGAGGACAATTGCATTTAGAGACTATCTACGGTAGCCATAGACAATATGTTACGAAAGAGGAAAAAGTGAATGCTTCTTTTGACTCCTCTAAAATTGCGACAGTGTGCAAACAGGCTTATCGGAATGCTTTGCTTGAACGGTTGGCGGCTTTTGGTAACGATCCCAAGAAAGCGTTTACCGGTAAAAACTCGTTGGAAAAAAATCCGGTTTGCCTTGATAGGGAACAAACGGCACGAGTACCGGAGAGAGTACGAACGGTTGAGCTGGAAACTGTTTATACCATACGTAAACCTGTCGATCCAAATTTAAGTGTAGACAAGGTGGTTGATGCAAAAGTTCGTTCTATTTTGGAGCAACGTTTGAGAGAATATGATGGAGAAGCCAAGAGAGCATTTGTTAACTTAGATGAGAATCCTATATGGCTGAATGAGGAGAAAGGAATAGCTATCAAGCGAGTGACTATTCGAGGTATTAATAAGGTGCAATCATTGCATGGCAAGAAAGATAAAAACGGAAATCTGATTTTAGATGAAACAGGAAAGAAAATCCCTGTGGATTTTGTGAATATAGGCAATAATCATCACGTGGCTATTTATCGAAAACCTGTTTTAGATAAGACAGGACAAGAGATGCTTGATAATGAAGGTAATCCTGTGTATGAACTTGACGAAGTCGTGGTTTCTTTCTTTGAAGCTGTCACACGGGTGAATTTAGGTTTACCTGTCATAGATAAGAATTATAACAAAAGTGAGGGCTGGCAGTTTATGTTCACGATGAAACAGAACGAGTATTTTGTGTTCCCTAATGAGAAAACCGGATTCGACCCGAAAGAGGTGGATTTGTTGAATCCGGAAAATTATGCGGTGATCAGTCCTAATTTGTTTAGGGTACAGAAGATTACGGAAAAAGATTATATGTTTAGACATCATCTGGAAACTAAGGTTGTTGATGATAAGTTTTTAAAAGAAATTACATGGAAACGTATTCGAAGGCCCAATGAGTTAGATGGTATAGTTAAAGTCCGAGTAAATCATATAGGGCAGATTGTCTCAGTAGGAGAATATTAAAAGTAGATTATTTATAAGGAATTCCTCAGAGCCTGTCTCAATTTTGCTCGGGTTGGGTTTGAGAGTGCCTTTCGAGGATGTTTTTCTGATTTTATGAGGAGGATAGCGGGCTATTTGACGAGTGAAAACGGGAAAGAAGACCGGAAGAAAACGCAAAAATGACCTGATAGTATTTTTTATTGGAAAGTTTAGGCAGCTCTTAGAAACTTAATGACTAAAATCTGTGCATTATGATTAAGAAAACACTTTATTTTGGAAACCCAGCCTATCTATCACTAAGAAATGCCCAATTAATAATAAGATTACCGGAAGTTGTTGATAATGACACTCTCCCTGAATATTTTAAACAAGTATCAGAAGTGTCCAAACCGATAGAGGATATCGGTGTTATAGTATTGGATCATAAACAGATAACTATCACTTCAGGGGTATTGGAGGCATTCCTTGAAAATAATTGTGCTGTTCTGACATGTGACAGTAAAAGTATGCCGGTAGGTTTATTACTTCCTCTACATGGAAATACTACACAGAACGAGAGGTTTAGGCAGCAGTTGGATGCTTCTCTGCCATTGTCGAAACAACTTTGGCAGCAGACGGTAAAAGCTAAGATAGAGAATCAGGCAGCTGTGTTAAAAGAGTGTACCGGAGAAGAGATAAAGTGTATGAGAGTGTGGGCGGCCAATGTGAGAAGTGGAGATCCGGATAATCAAGAAGCTCGTGCTGCAGCTTATTATTGGAAAAACTTGTTTCGGATAGAAGGTTTTACAAGAGATAGGGACGGTATTCCGCCTAATAATTTATTGAATTATGGTTATGCTATTTTACGTGCCGTTGTTGCTCGTGGGTTAGTGGCAAGTGGGCTTTTACCTACATTGGGAATACATCACCACAACCGCTATAATGCTTATTGTTTGGCAGATGATATTATGGAGCCATATCGTCCCTATGTAGATAGATTAGTTTATAGCATAGTTAGGCAAGGGGGAAATTACGCTGAGTTGACAAAAGAGTTGAAAGTCCGATTACTGACTATTCCTACATTGGAAACCAATATTGCCGGAAAACGAAGTCCGTTAATGATAGCTGTTGGACAGACTACTGCTTCTTTGTATAAGTGCTTTAGTGGAGAATTGCGTAAAATATCCTATCCGGAAATGTGATGGACCGATTTAGTGAATATCGTGTTATGTGGGTACTTGTACTATTTGATTTGCCTACTGAAACGAAAAAGGATAAAAAGGCATATACAGATTTTAGGAAGAGTCTGCAAAAGGATGGCTTTACAATGTTTCAATTTTCCATTTATGTTCGTCATTGCGCCAGTAGCGAAAATGCAGAAGTACATATAAAAAGAGTTAAATCTTTTCTCCCGGAGCATGGGAATGTAGGAATTATGTGTATTACAGATAAGCAATTCGGAAATATTGAGCTTTTCTATGGTAAGAAAACAATGTCGGTGAATACTCCGGGTCAACAATTGGAACTGTTCTAAAAAGAAAAATCCTGCCATTGTGCAGGATTTTTCATAGGAAACAACATCGTTTTTTTTATTCTGATTTGTTCTGTAAGTCATTAATTAATAAAATCTTACAAAGATAGCGATGTTTCCGATACTTCAAAGATACTAAAATGAAAGCAAATCACAACTCTCTACTATAGCGTGTATCGTTGATTTTGATGTTTCCGATACTTCAAAGATACTAAAATGAAAGCAAATCACAACGATTGTGTGTATGTATTGTGTAATTGAATCTTTTTTGAAAATATATATTTCATCGTATATATAATAAATTGAA
>NZ_CEVCIF010000029.1:0-48215 GCF_982245605.1 Coprobacter fastidiosus
TCTATCATCTTCATATGCCATCTTGATTTTTAGGGACATTTACTGAATATCCCGAAAAAGAGAGTTATATCTTGTAGCTCTCTTTTTTATACCCTAAATTTACTTAGATTACAACCTAAATATTAATTTATATTGTAATATTTTTATCATTATTTAAAAATATTCTTTTTCCTTATAAAATCAAATAATATAACTTTTCATCCAAAAGTTTAAAATCCGAATCTCGAAGTATCGACACTCTTTATTCCTCTTTTCTTATAACCTCCAAAACGATATGCTAAATGTATTGTAACAGATCTTGAATAATAGTCCCCATTCATATTTAAATATTGACCTGCAAATCGGACTTTCATTTTCGGAACTCCTGTATTAAATATATCATTACAACGAACTGACAAAGTGATTTTATCTTTCGCAAAACTCCATTTCATCCCAATCGCAAGATCATAACACATTCCAATATCAAATGTTCCTTGTATAACCGGCGTTTGCACATTCCCTATTAATTCAAAAGACAGTTCCCGACTCACTTTGAATGTATTATCCAACACAGCATTAAATATCCATTTTTTTCGATCAAAAGGAATATCAAAAAAATTATCACAACGTTGACGCATTTGCATAGTTGTAAGAGTAAAATGAGAATCCAGCCAATTTCCAGATTTGAATGGAAGTATTACATTCATGCCCCATAATCTCATATAATTCCAATTAGTATTTTTGTAAATCAATACAAGACGTTTTGTCGATTGATAAGCCGTTTGTGTAAAATAATCAGAAGAGTGTACGAAAAACATGCCAAATATATATTTTTGTTTCAAAACATAATTTCCATTCAAACAATAAGCCGTCATAGGCTTTAGTCCCGGAGTCCCGTGCAATTCGGTATATCCATTCAAATGATTAACGGAAGATTGCATATTCCAATAACTCGGATAAGTTTTATTAGTAGATAGAGATAATTGAAACATATGACTCAAGCTTCTAGAATATGAAAACGAAGCTTGAGGATATATAGCCCATTTATGATAATTACTTATCGTATAATACTCTCCTGTAGCAGAAACAAAAAATGAAGCTCCGGTCTTACTTTTCTTATTCATCGATACATAAAAATTTGTTGTTGTTTCTTTCAAATCAGAGCTCGTATTTTGAGTATAAATATCTCCTACGACCTGATTGTAAATTTGAAAATCTTTATCTCTAACAAATTGAAAAGAAGCGCCATAACCAAGTTCCCAATTCCTTGTTAACCGATGTTTCTGATCTGCATAAATAGAATACCGATCAACCCTTTGTCCGCTTTTCATGTCAAAATAATCTTGTTCTCCATTCTGAAAATTTGCTCTCAAATTCTGATTATTATCAGAATGATAATAAGTATAGTCTCCTCCTATATCAAGACCAAATTCTGACTTATACCGCACTGTCACATTATGCATCCTCGTATTTATATATTTATCTACATTCCCAATTTGATAATTTCCGGTTGTCAAACTATTATTATGTCGAAAAGGGACATAATTGCCTGTATATGATATACTGACATGACTTTCCTCATTAAAATCATACTCAAACGCAGTTCTTAAATTATGATTCCAATATTTACTACGAAGTTGTTCATTCTGTTCAATATTATATATCTGCCCTAACAAAGTATGCTTAGAATAGAGATCCATATATTCCATACTTTTGTTATTTTCCGCACTATACATTACATCTAAAATCGCTTTAGATATAGATAAACGAAAATTTCCATTCATTCCACCGCTATTGAAATATTGATTTTTATAATCACCACAAATTTCTCCCTGAAAAAAATAATTATCAGAACGTTTCATGACTACATTTAACACTGCTCCTTTTACATGATACTCGGGGGGAGCACTATACATTACCTCAACTTTTTCTACACGATTCACCGGAGTATTACGTAAAAAAGTCTCTATCTGCCCAACATTCATTGTTGAGGGTTTTCCATTTAAGATTATAGTCAGTTTTTCAGCTCCGGCCAATGCTAATACGCCTTTGTTCTCCTGTATTCCCGGAAGTTTTACTAATGCTTCATAAGCATTAGTAGCCATTCTACTCCCCGGAAAAACAGATAAATTATACTCCAAATGTCCATCCTTAACTCTTACAAAAGGACGTCCCGACTTTATTACAATTTCATCTAAAACATAATCTTTCGGAATAAGTCGAATAGTATCTACAATCATCCCTTTATTTAGTACCCGTTTTGTCTGGTACGAAAAATGCTGTATTACCAAACAATACTCTTTCACATAATTATTTAAAATAAATACTCCGTCTGTACCTGACACCGACGTTCCTATATAAGCAGAATCTGCCGCTTGCAAAAGAATAGTCGCCCCCTCTATCGGTTGTTGCGTATCATCATCCACCAATGTTCCAATAATCGACTGTGCTTCAATTACTCTAATAAAAACAAATACAAATAACAAAAATACAGTTAACCTTCTGACCATTATTTATACCAACATTGCACTTAAATCATAATAAATAAACATGAAAAACAAAATTATAAGAATGTTTTAAAATTAAAGAGGTATAAAACATATCCTACTTAGAAAAAAATTACTATTTTTCTAAGTAAGTTTTCAAAATGATAAAAATATGGTATAATTATCAACATTCAGGATATCATCTTTATTTTTTCAATTTTCCCAAAACATATCAGCGAAATAAATGTTTTTAATATATAAACACATAAGAATTATGAAAATACTTTATTTAACTTTTGCATTATTCCTCATCGGGCTTTCATCTGCTCTTGCCTGTACAGGAATTTCCTTTTTTGCCAAAGACGGCGGATATGTACAAGCTCGAACCATCGAGTGGGGAGATAGCTTTTTACCAAGTGAATATGTAATTATACCCCGTAATCTAAATCAGACATCATATACTCCAACGGGTATAAACGGGTTAAAATTTAAATCCAAATATGGCGTAGTCGGACTTGCAATCATCCAAAAAGAATTTATTGCCGAAGGTCTAAATGAAGCCGGCTTATCAGCCGGACTATTTTATTTCCCTCATTACGGAAAGTATCCAGAATATGACCAGAAACAAAACAGCCGTACATTATCCGATTTACAATTCGTCTCATGGATATTATCCAATTTTTCGACTATCGATGAAGTAAAAAAAGCCATTGAACAAGTACGGATCGTTTCCTTAGATAAAGAGGGGGCATCTTCAACTGTACATTGGCGTATAGGAGAAGCTTCCGGCAGACAAGTCGTGCTTGAATTTGAAAACGGGAAACCTTGTTTTTACGAAAACCAAGTAGGTGTATTGACAAACTCCCCTGACTTTAAATGGCAGGTTACCAATCTGAATAATTACGTCAACCTTTTCCCGGGCAATGCTCCTGTTCAAAAGATCGGAAATGTCACGATATTTCCGTTCGGTGCGGGCTCCGGTTTCTTGGGTATACCTGGAGACATTACCCCTCCTTCCCGTTTCGTCAGGATAGCCTTTTACAAAGCTACAGCTCCCCAGCAAAATACATCAGACGAAACGATACTACAATGTTTTCACATCCTTAATAACTTCGATATTCCTATCGGTGTTGAATTTGCATCAGGAAAAGCTCCGAATATTCCCAGTGCAACACAATGGACTTCCGCCATCGACCTGACACAAAAGAAAGTATATTACAAAACCGCTTACAATAACAATATTCGCTGTATCGATCTTAAAGATATAAATTTCAATACAATTTCTTACCAATCACATCCATTAGACCAAACACTTAAACAGCCTATCGAAAATCTACAGTTCAAATAAAAGGCTAATTATAAAACAATGGGGCACTTCCGTAAAGGACTGCCCCATTAACCCTTTTAATAGTTAACCTGAAACTTTCTCAATTATAAGACACATTTAATTAGAACAAGTTTTCGTATAATAAATTTAAAATATATATCGAATTTGACTATATTTAAAACCTGATTTCAAAAATATCGAATACATGGAAGTAAATATAGGAGACAGTTGGAAAAGACGACTACAACCAGAATTTGACAAACCATATTTCTATAATCTGACAAATTTTGTAAAAGAAGAATATTCTAAACATACGATTTATCCTCCTGGGAAATTTATCTTTCACGCATTTAACACCTGCCCTTTCGACAAGGTAAAGGTAGTCATTATCGGCCAAGATCCATATCATGAACCGGGACAATATTACGGGCTCTGTTTTTCCGTACTCGATGGAGTTCCCTTTCCACCCTCTCTTCTTAACATATTCAAAGAAATCGAAAACGACTTGGGTAAACCTATGCCTAAATCCGGGCGTTTAGAACGGTGGGCCGATCAAGGAGTATTACTCATCAATGCTATTCTTACGGTCAGGGCTCATCAAGCCGGATCACATAGAGGAAAGGGGTGGGAAGAATTTACCGACGCTGTCATTAAAATACTAAACGATGAGAAAGAAAACATCGTTTTTATGCTTTGGGGCTCTTATGCCCAGAGAAAAGGTGCATTTATCGACCGTAACCGACACTGTGTTTTAACAGCCGCACATCCCTCTCCTTTGTCTGCAGACCGAGGATTTTTCGGATGCAAACATTTCAGTAAAGCTAATCAATATTTTAAGAGTAAAGGAATATCAGAAATCGAATGGTAGTTTTTTAGATCATATCCGACCTTTGATATTTCCAGAAAACTTTTGAGTATATTTTCTTATTTTACAAAGGAAACAACGAAATATCCGATGAACAAAAACAGAAAAACATTCTCGAAAAAGACTCTCAAAACTGATCCATGCAAAATCTATACAGGTTCTTAGTTTCAATTTGATTCAACAAAAGAATACGGACAAGTGTTATTATATCAACAAAATCTATCGATATATGAAAAAAGCTTACAAATTTATTATACCCATTCTGTGTTGTTTCTTAATTGGATTTATAGCCGGACAGATTCAAGAAAGTTCTATTTTAAACTGGTATCCCTACTTAAATAAACCAAGCCTGACACCTCCTAATATGGTCTTTCCGATCGCATGGGCTATACTTTATCTCTGCATGGGTATCTCTTTAGGTCTTATACTCAATTCCTCCCATTACGGACGAAAATCACTGATACGACTCTTTATACTGCAATTAATTTTTAATTTCACATGGAGTATTTTTTTCTTCTATATGCAAAATCCATTACTCGGATTCATAAATATTATTCTGCTCGAATTCTTAATAATTGTGTATAGTGTAAAAAGTTACGGAATAAATAAAATCAGCTCAATTTTATTCATTCCGTATATACTGTGGGTAACTTATGCAACTTATTTAAATCTTTATATTCTGATATGCAATTAAAATCGAATATCAAAACTCGGTCTTAACTTCATTTTGTAACTCTGATCCAGTCCGAAAATCACGAATATTCTGCAGCGTCGTGTTTGCAATATTTGCCATAGCTTCTTGAGTAAAAAAAGCTTGATGAGAAGTTACGATGACATTATTAAATGAAAGCAACCGGGCAAGCACATCATCATCAATAATATAATCCGAACGATCCATATAAAAATAATTGCTTTCTTCCTCATATACATCCAATGCGGCAGAACCAATAATTTTTTCTTTCAACCCGTCTATCAAATCGTTCGTATCGATCAAGCGGCCTCGTCCAGTATTAATAACCATAACCCCCTTTTTCATCTTAGATATGGCGTTTTTATCAATCATGTGATCTGTTTCCGGTGTAAGCGGACAATGTAATGAGATTATATCCGAATCAGCATACAGCTTATTCAACGAAGTATAGGTCATTCCTACCTCATCGGCAAACTTTTTGTCCGGATACAGATCGTATCCTAAAACATTCATACCGAATCCCCTCAAAATGCGAATCAAAATTTTAGCGATTTTTCCGGTTCCGATAATTCCGGCAGTCTTATTATACATATCGAATCCCATCAATCCGTGCAAAGAAAAATTACCGTCACGGGTACGCCACGAAGCCCGATGTATCTTTCTATTCAAAGTGAGCATTAAAGCTAATGTATATTCAGCTACGGCATGAGGTGAATAAGCCGGAACTCTTACAACCTTCATTCCATATTCCCGAGCAGCTTTTAAATCGACATTATTATATCCCGCACATCGCAAGGCTAATAATTTAGTTCCGTTTTCAGATAAAGCCTTGACCACTCCTGCATCAGCATTATCATTCACAAAAATACAAACGACATCGACTCCCCTCGCCAATATCAAGTTATCCATGTTAAGGTTTCCCTTATAATATTTAATTTCGAACCCGAAATTCTTATTCGCTGCATCAAATGATGCTATATCATAGGGCTTTGCCCCGAAAAAAACGATTGAGGACATAGGATATAATTATATAAAAGTTCATTACTACTTCCTATTTGTAAAGATAGAAACTATTCCCAAAGAAACTCTTTATATCCTACTAAATTATGCAAACAGATATATTAACTCTTGTCAAGTTGTGTCAGAGCAAATGTATATGCACCTAATGCAATAGCTTTACTAGTCCCTAAAGACGATACTAGTATCCCTGTTTTCTTGATTTTGCGATATGGAACATATTTATCCGAATCAGGAACTTTTATAAGCCCATCTTCATCCGATAAAAAAGAATCGAACTCTTGTTGGTTCGAAAGGTCAAAAACATCCATTTGCAAAACAGGGAAACTATCTCCGGAAAAAGAGAAAAGATTTCCTCGCAACTCCTCCAGCAAAGATGGCATAAAATAGTTTACCGCCCCTGTAATTCCTCCTCCCAAAACGACAATTCCGTCCACTATATTCAAAGCTCCGGCAATAGTCATTCCCGCAACTTTACCAAATTCCTGAAAACTTTTCACTGCGGCATTTTTATTACCATCCATCTTTCCGTCCGCTATTTCAAAAATATCTTTTGGAGTCAAATCTGAATCCTCTAATCCGGCAAACTGTTCATACACCCGTTTTACAGCACGAATACTGACACTCTCCTCCGCTATCATGTTCGGATAACAACCATTGCGAGCAAGCCATACATCACCACCGCAACCGTTATCTCCCGATAGCAAGACCTTATCTATCACAACTCCTGCTCCAAACCCCGTACCGAAAGTAATACCTAATAAATTTTTATAACGCCGATTACTCCCCACAGACTCCAAACAACTATTTACATAAGGCAATGCTCCGGCAAGCGCTTCTCCATATGCAAACAAATTTCCATCGTTGTTAATATACACCGGTATACAAAACTTTTCTTCAAGAAAAGCTTTTAGTGCTACACCTCCCCTGAAAGAAGGGAAATTCGGCAAATCTCCGATTACTCCATTTTCATAATCCGCAGGACCGGGAAAAGCAAAGCTGATTGCAACCGGATCTTGAGGCAACAAAGAACATACTTTTCGGAAACCACTTGACAAACTGTTCAAGCATGATTTCAGGTCATAACTACAAGACGAAACAGAAAAAGGTTCTATTATTTCCTCACCGGCCTGTATCGCCGAAAAAACAAAATTCGTTCCGCCGGCATCCAATGTCATTACTATTCTATTATCATTTACATATCCCATACCGTTTCATTTAAGCATTTAACCGAACAAAAGCTTTTATAGTAGCACAACGTTTTCCCGAAGCTGTACCATAAGGCGTTATCGTGTATGTTTCGACCGAAGCCGGGACAATGACCGTTTCTGCATAATGAAGCACAAACGGTTCAAATCGTTCATCAGGACTCTCTATAATAACCTCATCTCCTTCCACCAAATTCAAAACGTTGACACTATTCCTTGTATAATGTGTTACCGTTCTTTCAAACCAATGCCGACGGGTTTCAATAAATTCATTTGGATGCAGTCCGGTCTTTTCCTCTATCCATCCGTCACCCTCCGCAACAACCTCCACACAATTCACCAGATATTTCAAAGCATATTCCGTATCTCTTTTCCAATTTATTACATGACTACCATGTTCCACATTTATCGGCCGAGGTTTACCATCCAAACCTAACCGTTTCCAATCCCACAGTTTAAAAGTAAATATACTCGGGGTAGAACTTATCTCCAAAACCATTGCACCAGCTCCGGAACAATGTACTGTCCCTCCCGGTATCAAAAAATGATCGTGTTTGAATGCCGGAAAACAATTGACATAGGGTTGCGGATCAAAAATCGTTTCTCCAGATTGGGCGCTTCTTAAATCAGCTAACATGCTTTCTTTATTGACATTCGTTTTTACTCCTAAAAAAACAGATGCCCCCTCTTCGGCATCAAGCAAATAATAGCTTTCATCCTGAGTGTAAGGAATATTAAATCTATCCCGTATATATTGAGTTGTCGGATGCACTTGTAAACTGAGATTCCCCCCACCTATAGTATCTAAGAAATCAAACCGTATCGGAAAATCCTGTCCGAAACGAGCTTCAACCGGTTCTCCAAGCAATTCGGAGGTTTTCAAATAAACTAAATTCACCGAAGGCATTTCAAAATCGACACCATTTACTCGCAACATCAAGCTATTCTCTTCTGGGACACAATCGAAACACCAACCGAAATTATCGGCATTTTTATCTAAATCACAAACATCCTTCATCCACTGACCTCCCCAAGGGGCCGGATCAAAAAACGGAACAACTCTGAAAGGTCCCTCAATCGTCTTGGCAAGTCCCCGCATAAAAGTATCTTTACTTATCATCTTAGGAGTCAGTGGAATATTCATATCCAACCAATAGCAGACTTTCTCATATATACTTTTTTTAAGGGTATCACACACCTGCCAATCACAAAAATACCCTCGCTTGTATTGCCGGGCTGGTGATTCGTTTCGGACATCCACACCTAACGCTTTTATTTCATGACGACGAAAACGCTGTTGCAACTCCCAACGTGCAATATCTCCATATACCAACAAATCAGCATCAGGGCAAATCCAAGAAGCTCCACACCCCAGAATAATTTTTATGCCTTTTTCAGAAGAAATCCGTTTACGGAAAGCCGAAACTTTTTCATGATCAAAAAAATCGGAAATATTTAATCTTGTTCTATATCCGAACAATTCGTCATCAGTCACATACGGATAAGTCATATCGCGAACTTCATTTTCCGGTTTCATCAGACATTCCGTATTTATACACAAATCAGGATGCAGATTTATTAAACATTCATACAACTTATCCAAAGAAACTCCGACATAACAATCCACAACTAATATAAAATCTTTTTTTACAATTTCACGCTGCAATTGCGAAATTATATCCTCTATTCCTACCCATATCTCTCCCGTTATATTTGTTACCGGGAATTTATCATAATTTGACCTTCTCATATAAATAAATTCAATTCACATTTAATGGCCTTACCTGCAAATTATCAAAGCATACTCTATTCCAATCAGATCCGACTCCAAAAAAACCTTTTACATAATTACGATCAGCCGGGATATCGGCCAATATACAATTATTGACTATGGCTCTGACTTCAGAGATTCCACATTCCAAAACAAAATGATTCCATGCAGAAGGATCAATTTCTATAACTCCCTCTTTTATAACTTTTTGATTTATAGATAATTTCCACTCCCCGCTATGTGTTATCTCTAATCCAACGCCGTGCGGAGCTGTATTGCTTTCGAACCATGACACTACTCCGAAAATCCGAGCACACCCTTGTTCTCCGATTTTAAAATCGGCAGATACAACATAATCACTACTGTTCGACGATCCGGCCTGCGTATATGGTTCCGGATTATTCTTTCCCCAAGGATCCCAACAAATCAACGATTCTGTTATTTGCTGTTGCAATACTCGGTTGCCATCCGGCAACTTCACAACCTCAAAAGCTCCTCCCTGATCAGATAACCAGCGCGGAGTAATACGATTTTTCTCATACGACTCAAAATTCTCTGTATAATATGCAGGAAATTCTGACTTTGCAGGAATAGGATGAATAGCCTTTCCTTTCTTTTGCCCTACCGTATTTGTTAACGAATAAATAGCATTCGGCGCAAGGGTCAAAATTAAACACCCGTCCTTGACAGGGACAGATGTCTGCCGGATAAACTGATCTTTTTCATCGCTTTTCCATAAACAAAATTCTGCTGAACCAATAAGAGAAACATCCAGAACAAGAGTATCCGGTCTATTTCCGGTTACGATAATCATACTATACAATTCTTTTCTCGGATGCTTTAAAGTAACATATGACAATCCCGTATCGGTTTCACCACAAGCATCATCTAAATAACGCCATCCCGGATCTGCAAACTGCGTCGTATGAGCTATCGCCCAAATAGCCGGACGCACATCATAATAACCGCACCACGGCATACGGGCTTCCATAGCTCCTACCCCATTCCAACTCACATTAGGGAAATATGCATCTACAGGACACCATATCAATGTCTTGACCGCACGACTCCGGATATAATTGCGATTCGTATTTCGCGCAAAAGTAAGAGCATCTTTCCAGTTTCCAGACAAAATAGATGCCTCACTTTCCCAAACAGGCATATCTAATGATTTCACGTCCTGTGTAGCATCGACATTCAAATAATGATACCCCAGGATATCTATATTTTCTTTCAGAATCGAATCATTCAATAACTCTCTCGCATAACTCCACGGCTCATGATGTTCAGGTGAAGAGCAATACATATCATTACCGACTATCTTTACTTTTTTCAACCCGTTTTTATCTAAAACCGGACGTAAAATATTTACGGCATAATTGCGGGATAAATCAGGTATATGTTTTTCATTCCACAATCCGCAATAAGCTATATCGATATTATGATAACGCTTCATTCCCTTTATATACGATGCTAAATACTCTGCATTGTCCATAGAATAAAAACCTCCGTCAAACCACCCCGGAGCCCCCCACTGCAATATATCAAAAATCATATTTCGGTTTCTTTTCAAAGCCTCCCGTGCCAACCACCATTCGTAGCCTCTTTCAAAATAAAACCGGACCGGATTCTGCATCTCCTGCCTCGTACGTGCATGAGAAGGTTCTGTTCCACAAGTAGAATTTATATCTCCTCCAAGTTCAAATTTAAAATGTTGTAACGAAGCTCCAAAATGAGGTTTAAATAAAAAATCCAATATATCAGATCTGTACGGTTCAGGATAATCAATAAGCAGACGTGACGAAGCACCCGCACTTACAGCACCAATACCTTCAAATTCCAATCCGGAACTTCCCCTATCTATTCGAATTACAGTCTGAGCAGATATTCCGGAAATCCCAGCAACGAACAATAAAAAAATTAAATATCGTCTCATTTCTCCATAACCATTCTATAAATTTCAGTACCAGCCAATAGAAAAGCCCCCGTGCCATATACTTCTGTCATATCTGCCGATACTCTTTGAGGATCAGATCCGATGGCCTGCACCCAACCTAATTTCCCATCCGGATGTACTGCCCGCACAAGGGCACTCCACCCTTTTTCCATTATAGGAAAATATTTCTTTTCAGGCAGATATCCACGACGAATTCCCCAAGCCAAACCATATACAAAAAAGGCCGTAGAACTTGTTTCAGGCATTCGGTATGTTTCTGTATCAAGCATACTGGCATGCCAATATCCTTCATCATCCTGTAATCCGGCAACACGTTTCATAAGCTGCTGATATAAAGTTATATACTTTAATCGTGTCGGATAATTTTCCGGTAATTGGTCTATAATTACGGCCAGAGCCCCCGCTACCCAACCATTACCTCGTCCCCAAAAAACTGGAGCTCCATTCTTTTCACGCATTGACAAATAACGGGTATCTCTATAAAAAAGATTCTCTTTGCGGTCATATAGAAGCTCTACGGTTTCCCAAAACTCTTTTTCCATAAAATTCCAATACCGTATGTCACCTGTAATCTTTCCCATACGTGCATATACGGTAGGAGCCATAAACAAAGCATCACACCAGCACCAACGATCATGGGAATGCGGAGACTCATAAGTCAGTTCTGCCTTTGAAGGATGATTCATTACCCACTCCAAACGGGCTTCTGTAGGTTGAAGCATTACCGGATCTTTATATTTTTCATATAACTGACAATAAAGCTGCGACACACAAATATCATCAGCAAAATACATACCCTTTGCCGGATGCCACCGTTCTTTTGCAGCAATTTTCTTCAACCATTCAAAATAAGAGTCGTCTTTCCTCAATGAAGCCCATTCCGCCATTCCGATATACATTACTCCGTTAGTCCACATTACAGGGGTATGCGTCCATTTATGTAAATGCCGAGGATAATCCGCTATTTGCCAATCGGCAACACGTTTCATTACACTCATTAATGAATCGGGAGAAATTTTCGTATTTCCAGCTTTCATATACCCTACAAAAAAGATGCAGAATAATAAGCATACATATCTCAGTCTCATAACTCAATTATATTTCATTTCAATATTTTATTTCCTTATAATCCGGATTATATACAGGCATTTTTGCAGCACATGAGCACAACCATTCCTGCAGTTCTTTCTGTAAAGACAAAGCTCTCTCCTTTTGAGTTTCCGCCAAATTTTCCTTTTCAGAAATATCCATTTTAAGATTATATAATTCTATATGATCATCCTCATAAAACCATATTAACTTATAATCTCCTTTACGTATAGCTCCTGCCGGAGAATCACCTTTACCTCCATAATGAGGATAATGAAAATAAATAGCTCCCCGATCAAAGACCGTATTCCCTTTCAATAAAGGTACAAGACTTACTCCATCTTTATGCTGGTAGGGTTTCAAAGTCGCTCCGGTAAGCTCCAGTATAGTAGGATAAAAATCCGTAGAAGAAACTGGAGTTTTACAAATCCCAGCCGAACCTTTCATATAAGGAGTCTTAATAATATAGGGTACCCGTATCCCGCCTTCATACAGCCAGCCTTTTCCTCCCCGTAACGGGAAATTAGAAGTAGGAGAACCTTCAGCTGTAGATAAACCACCATTGTCAGAAACTAAGCAAACGACCGTATTATCATATAAGCCCTCTTTTTTTAAATAATCTAAAACTTTCCCCACATTTTCATCCATACTCCATATCAATGCAGCATATTCGGCATCACTCTGTATCGTACGTTCTTTCCAATGCCAAGCTCTATATGGAGTATTCCGTATCCAATCTTTATTTGTCGTAAAAGGTGAGATCGTATCCAAACCCATTTTCCGAGCCTTCTTCTCGAAATATTTCGTAACCTCAGGTTTCGCCTCTATCGGAGTATGCACTGCATAAAACGACAAGAAAAGAAAGAAAGGTGATCTTCCTGCCGAATCCATTAGTTTCAAACATTCATCTCCTAAACGATCCGTAAGGTACTCTCCATCCGGACCGTCCGATAACATCGGATTATGATAGGGAGAGAAATATGCTCCCCGTCCTCCTTTCTTCCGGACATCCCCGTTAGGTTTTCCCATTAACCATCCCCCGATATTCACATCAAAACCTTGATATTGAGGATAGAATAAAGAATCTTCAGCACAATGCCATTTCCCGACATAAAATGTTTTATACCCTTGTTCCCTTAATGCTTCTCCGATAGTAACTTCCTCAAGCGGCATATTCAACGGCATCTCAGGAGACAACATTTTATATTTGCTCAGTTTCTGTTTATCCAGGCCATATTGATAACCCGGAATCCAATCGGTGATCCCCGTTCGTGCGGGATTCTTACCTGTCATTATACTTACCCTTGCAGGAGAACTTACCGGAGCTGCGGCATATCCGTCCGTAAAAATCACTCCGTCTGCAGCAAGTTTGTCTATATTGGGAGTTTCATAAAAACGGCTTCCATTGTACCCGACATCTGCCCATCCATAATCATCCACAACTATGAACACGACATTCGGACGAGTCTGGGTTTGAGCCGTAAGCGGAAAAAATAACAATCCCGCCACCGGAAATAACGCAGAAGAAGAAACCGGATATTTCATAAAACCAGATTTTTAAAGCAAACTTTTCCAATTCCCGCTACAATAAGCAACAACCAATTTTTGTTGCAGGTCTTTATCTCCTGTGCGAAGACCGTAATTCATCAAATCTTGAAACAGATAATATTGCAGCCAATATCCGCGATGATATTTTTCACGCATCGAAAGTGCTTCTATCCACCATGCATACCAAGAGGTATTCAACCCGTATTTGTGTGCTACACGTACGGCTGTTTGTGCACGTTCCCATATTCCGTCCGACATACGTTTCATCATTTTAGTATAATCTCTGTATGTAAACGACGAAACATCGATCAGTTTAGCTCTATCATCAATTCCTAAAGCTTTCAAATCAAATACAGTCTCGAACTTCCCGTCACCATCCATATCGTATTCTACATAATCCAGAAATCCATTACCGTTTTTATCTGTATATTTTACCGTTGCGAACTTTTTAGGATTTTTATTGATCCAAAGACGATCCCAACCTTGATAATATTCCGTATTCTGATCTACACGCCAGCACCCCCATTCAGCTCCATATAAATGTAAACGACCATCTAAAGGACTAATATATAAATTGCCTTTTCCCGAACAGTCCATATCCCATTCCCCTCGGTCTCCGGCCGCATCAGCCTGTGTATTATGGTCTAATCCTCCATTTCCCGCCCCTACCTTGAAAGGATCACGGGCTTCATAAAACTCAACACGCTCCCAACGATGACAATCATCATCTTCATCATAAACGAAATGAGCGCTTTCCCATTTTCCTCTATTGAAAATCAGATCGAATGCATTTTTATGATCAGGATAAATCAATTCATCCATTTGACGCCAACGCGGATCCATAAAAAATTTATCAGCTTCGGGCAAACCTCTCATATTCTTAAATACATGAACCTGATCCATATAATCAAATCCGCCTCCTCGAAGACCTAAAGTAAAATCGAAATCGAAATCATTTCCCGGAGCATTATCATTATCCAAATCTACAGAAATGGACACCCAATCGATTACTCCTTCCAACTGCATATTTACATAATCATTCCAAGACGCTTTCTCATCCTTAGTACTCGGGGAATCCAACAAACGAACGGCAATCTCCGAAAGGCCATCTTTATCCGGATCATAAAACAAAAAGGGATTCTCCCAATTAAGTCTTAAATCCCCCATATTATAGGTAGCCACATGCATTTTGGTAAATGCAGATTGTCCGCTATAATCCGTATAGAACGCTGCTCGTCCGCTTTTATTCCAGCTTTTTATTTGATAAGTATTCCAATCAATATAATTAAAAATATTGTCTTTATCCGTATCTAACAAAATCATCACATGCCCATTCGGCCATACTTCTGTAGCATGCACGGCCGGATAATCCATCACAATCTGCAGATCGGCTTTTCCATCATTATCGCTATCAACCCAATCGATTACCAAATCTCCGTCACCGCCATATATGCCATCTTTATTTCGGTCTATCAACAAACAGTCATTATCCATATCGCCTTCGATGTCCGTCCATTTCATATCTCGGTCATCATCGATCCAAAGAATAGGAACACTATCACCTGTCATAGAATAGATAGCCTCCGGCTTCCCGTCACCATTCAAATCCTCCAGTTTCGGTTTAAAACCGGGAGGGGGTAACGGCATCCGAAACGATGCGATACAAGACTCTTTTACACTCTTCATTTGAGCATGCGACACGCTGTTTATTCCCCAAAAGAACAAACCTATGCTCATTACAATACAAGCACTTAACCTATTCATAATATAACTTATTTCATTTCGGATACTAAAGTCACTAACGATCGAGCAGGAATAACGACCTTATTTCCGACATTACCTTTATATGATAAATCACACTCTTCAGAAGTAATATACTGTTTATATTTTACAGAAGCAACCTTCTTATTTCCTTTGAACTGAATATTCACAATATTTTCATCCTGAGCGAAATTGATAAAAACCAAAACCATTTTACCAGAAATCGGATCTTTATAAGCAGACACCATCAGCGATCGCACCGATTCTTCATCCGAAACTCCTTGCAAATTCACAGAAATTCTCTGCATACCGGGACGGACAAACAGACTGTAATTTCCTAAAGCCCACATTAGTTTTGACGTTCTGTACACTCCGTCATATTTACAAGATTCTACTAACGGATTATCAAGCGAATTAGCTCCTTGAGGCGACTTTCCGTCATCGATATAAATCAGACCGTCTTTATAATCCCATTCCGAAAAAGCAGTCCAAAACTGCCAAGAAGCCGCATTCGCATAAACTAGATCACTATGAATAACACGCGCTACATATAAGGCCGTATTCATCCCTATATCTCGTTTTCCACCGCCATACGGATTATCATCATTTTTCTCCATAGGGCAATATTCGGTCTGCCAATAAGCTGTACCGGGTAAATCCGTTTTTATTTTACGATTCAATCGTTTTCTCCAACTGATTAATGAATCTAACGACCATGTTGACCAATAAGAATGTCCCGAAACAATAGGAGCGACATTTTGCAGTCCAGATATGCTATATTTTCCATCGGTAGCAAATATTTCTTCTATTTGATTACTTCTCAACGGATTATCTTTCACCCGTTCATATAAATAATTAATACAACCTGCTTCTCCAAAAACTACACGAGTATTCCCATTTATTTTTTTCAATTCTTTATCCAGACACCGGATCAAACGGCAACACTCTTCATTAGTCATTTGCATACCTTCCTGACCTGCATGAATCCAATTCCATTGAGGTTCATTAATAGGACTCAAATAGTCAAGCCCCAATTTTTCGCAAACGACAGCCATAAAATGAGCATAATCGACATATTTATCAGGTCTCAAATTAGCATAAGGTGTAGGCTCACTAGCCCGCGCCATTCCATTTTTCGACATAAATACAGGTGCCGAAATAGAAAAACCTAAGGTATAAGGCACTTTTCTCTCCCGGGCAGCTTGCAAAAACCATCTTTGTCCTTCTTGTTTTGACCAGTCCCAATTTCCCAAAGAATCTAAAAAACATTCGGTTCTACGCCATTCCGACGCTACGCCACCTCTTTCTCCAGCCTCATGGCTTCCCGAACCTATATTAAAACGCCAAAGCGTTAATCCTATCCCACGGGGATTTCCTTTGTCATCAAAATCGGTACTGAACAGATAATCGGCAATGGCATTTCTTTTTTCTAAAGGCCAATTTTTCCCGATATATTGGGTACGCCAACAATCAGAAGCACCGAAACTGTGAATTGTCTGATGCACTTCATTAGGGAATACGACAACAGTATTCTCTTTTGAAAAAGCAAATGTGAACAAACTGCAAAGAAGAATAAATAACAACGATCTTTTCATACTACCTACATTTTAATACTCCGTAACTAAATACCCTGTCGGTCTGAAAATTTTCACATCGGGACGAGATAAAGGATCTAACCCGTCAATCTCGAAAGTATATCGTTCTCCCGGTTTCAGATCGGGTAACTCCAATTTTTTCATACCAGTAACGGTCTTCCAGCATACTGTATATTTTCTTAAAGTATAGGAAGGCAGATCGTCTTTTACTTTTAAAACAACCTGGGCCTCTTTCCCAGAAGCTCGTATATGCAAATTTTCCACATATATAGGGGCTGCTAATCCTTTATAGACTTGAAATGAAGGCTTTTTATCAAACCACATCGAAGACAGTCCATGTACCCGCGATTTATATCGTCCGAAACCGGCTTCTCCGACATGAGTGCGATAATCGTTTAATGAAAAATAAATCACTCCGATAATAAACTTATTTTTAGCCCATTGGTCATAATGATAAGTCATTTCTACGACACGACGAGCATCTGCCCCCACAAAACGCGGCTCACACAATCCGTGTTCTGTAATCAATAACGGACGTCCTTTTAAAGCACGATTGTTAATCAATGCCAATTTATCGGGAGTCTCCTCCCTGCTCTTACCATGCCAAGTCCCCGTATAATCATTCCATGTAGGAATATCACCTAAAAGAGACTCGTCATTCTCAAGGCGATCAAATATCTCATTTGAAACCACCGTCACAAACCGTCCCGAATTATAATCCTTGGCATGGCGAATCAACCTCCGGTAAATATCTTTATCCGTATTATAAAATACTTCGTTACTTACTCCCCATGAAATTATCGACGGATGATTAAAATCCCGCTCTATCATTTCATCGATCTGTTTTTTTGCTAAATCTTCTAATTCCGGAGTCAAATTCCCCGGAGCCTGCCACCAGGGAATTTCTTCCTGGACCAATATTCCCTTTTCATCCAACAAATCGAAATAGCGTTTATCATATTGCCAATGACAACGGGTAAGGACACAATTCAAGTCTTTTATTTGTTCCACAGCCTTTTCCATAACCCACAACGGTTCTGCCATACCGAACTCAGGATAACTGCCGGGCATATATTCTATTCCCGGAAGCCGAACAGGTTCGTTATTCAAAAGAAGCGTATCTCCCTTAATCTCGACTTTTCTTATTCCGAAACGTGTTGTATATGAATCTGATACTCTACCTTTCTGCACGCTTTTTATCTCCAGTGTATATAAATGAGGAGTATCGAAATGCCACAATTTAACACTATCCAATCTAAAATTCAATCGGGATATGCCATTTTTTATACTGGCCTCAAATGTCTTTTCAAAAATAGTATTCTGCGATTTCCATTCTTTGATAATTACGTCATAAGAAAGCTCCTTTATCTCAGGATTCCAACTTCTCACCTCTATATCCATATCTGCGGAACTATTACTAAAATCTATATCGTAACGAACAAACGCAGAGCGTACTGCAGGTTTTTCCAAAGCTAAAAGTTTTACCGGCCGAATAATGCCCCCATCATTCGGCCAATCGAATTTGGCTTTATAAGGCAGAGCATGTTCAGAAAAAGAGTTATCGACAGACACTGTTATTCGATTTTCTTTCCCATATTTTAGTAAACGAGATATGTCAAAAGAAAATTCCGTAAATCCTGATCCCGAATGTGTACCCGCTTGTTTTCCATTGACCCAAACAACAACATCTCTATATACCGCATCAAAACAAAGGCGGACATGTTTACCCTTCCAATTCTCCGGAACAATCGTTCGCTTTTCATACCAAGCTTTTCCGAATATACGTTCCGTTTTATCTTCTACATTCCACGTATGAGGGACTGTTACATCCCGACCGAATTCAAAACCTTCTGTCCAAGAATCATAAGATTTATAATCTCGTTCTAATGCAAATTTCCATACTCCGCAAAGAGACATTTCCTCACGAGCAAAAAGGCTTCCCGATATAAGAAATAAAAAGCTAAAAAAGACGATACTATATTTTATAATTATGTTTTTCATACTTTTCTATTTTAAATTCCAAATTGTTTGTATATTCATTTTCTCACCTTTTACTCTGATAATTAAAGGATAGCAAGGTTGTGTTTCTCGTTGCTCACTATGATTTTTCGTTATAACTCCGGGATTCGTGGGGGGTATTCCGGGTGCTACCCCGGTATAAAGTTCTATTTCATCACAACCAGGCTCGATTCGTATCTCTGCATCAGATGTCTGTATAGTAAATTTTCCTCGGACAATACACCGTTTCATATTCTGGATTTTTTCATATACAGGAGCATCTGTTATGGCTATTTCTTTCCCTACCTGAGGAAGGTCCAAAGGTTCTGTAAACAACAATACATAATCATAAACATGAGATCTCGACGACTCGCAAACAAAATCATCCGACAACCGATTTTTTTTAAGCGTCACACAACGTCTCATCTTTACACCATTATACGCACTATCCACTTCTGCTTCAATTGTACCTCCGGATGAAGACGGTAAAAAACGAACCAATTTCCCTGTAACCGGAGCTTGATCTTTACCATCGACCGTAACCGTATTATGCGCTAAAGATTTCCGATACCAAGTTGTAAAATCAGGTACGCCATAAGCCGACGTTCCCAAATCGGGTAAAATTTCACGTTTCCCGTTGTGAATAGATATGGATAGCTTATCCGGATGCCCATGTCCACCACCATACGGTCCATATTTTAAAACGACTGTTTTATCTTGATATCTTAAAACACCAACCCCGAGATCCTTAAAATAGGTACTCTTTCCATACTCGGGTTTTCCTTTTTGCTCCATTGATACCGGATTGAATAAAGCCTCAGCGGAAGTTCGGTTGACAAAACAATAACAACGCTCCAATATATTACGGAATAACGGATTATGAGACCTTGCATAAGCCAATTCATACAATTTAGTCTGCGCCAAAAGAGATTCTCCATACCAACCGTCATTATGCGCCGGAAAAGAAAGATCGGCATATACACCCTGCGCCGGAGAAGCCAACATATCCAACAACTTACGATCATACAAATTTATATTTCGACAACGCAACGCTTCGGCAGATAGCATCATAGCTCTTAAAGGGTAATAATGATATGTCGGAGAACCTTCATTCCACCAGCCATCATCATGTACATGTTTTTCCATTAAGGCATGATATCCGCATTGTTTGTCATTCAGTGCAATATCGACTATTTTATCATCTTCCAAAGCAACTCCTAAAGCAATCAATCCGCTATTATGCCATACCTGCCAATTTCCTCCACCCCGACGTTTAAGCAACAACTCGGTACAAGGTCTCAGATAGCCGGTTTCTATTCTCTTTATCTCACCGGAGGACATTATCTCCTTTGCAACCGAATAAGCCCGGGCAGCATCACTCGCCCAAACTGACTCATCGAGACTTTGTCCGAACAGTTTACCACTATTTAAGCCGGTTGCCACACGATTTGTATTATGCTCGAAATAAGTGGGATATTTGTATGCATAATCAAGTAACATATCACGGATATAAGTTGCATAGACCGTATCTCCCGTCGCCAAATACAAATAAGTACAATTCTCCAGATATTGTAGATTCTCCGCGTGGACCTTATTTATCCACGCCCAATCATAGCGTTTGTTTCTTTTCCAATATTTCTTACATGCAGAACAATAATGTTCATTCGGTTTATCCCATTCAAAACTAAAAGAAAGATTATGTACCGGGCAAAAATAATCATGAAGATGCCCCCCTTCTAACAAAGGAACTTCCATTTTATGAGAACGGCGTTCTTTTACTTTTTCTTTCATCGATTCTACAATTACACTGCCCCATAAAGTATTTGCAGAATTTCGAATGGCAACCTTATCCGAATCCGAAAAAAAATAGTAACCGTTCTGTGCACACAAAACGTATGGGAAAACAAATATTCCGATAATAATGAAAGTTCCTATTTTAATATAATTTCCTATTCTCATATATTTCTTTCCTACCGTGAAACAAACCATTTCTCAATTGCCTTTAATACGACCTTATGCCCTTCTGCATTAGGATGATTCGACTGACTCATGTATTCCCGAAGATCTTTCCCTTCCTTAGCCAAATCTTTGAACATAGCATAACTATCGACCAACCCCAAATGATATTTCGATGCCAAATCACGTATTTGCCGGGCATGCTTGGCTAATGGAGTATTCTCATCCAAAATATTTTCAGTAAGATCCGGTGTCGGAGTCATCAGAACAATCTTTATGTCTTGTTTCAAAGCCTGTTTAATCATCTTTTCCCAAGCCTTTAATGATCGTTCTAACCCTATACTCCTGTCATTCAATGCATAATCAATAAATAACAAATCCGGACGGTGAGTCAATACCTCTTTTTTAAATCGTTTTTCACCTTGTTCCGATTGTTCTCCCCCGATAGAAGTCGTAATCACGTTCACTACGGCATAAGGATAATGCTCTTTTATTGCATGAAGGGTCAAATGCGGATAAGCACCTAAAGTATTCACCACAGGAGTATTGGCATAACCGGACGGAACACTATGACCATGAAATACAATATTTATCGTCCGGTTATGCGGCCATGTCTTTACTAACTCATTTCTCAAATTATTAACATAGCTTCCTGTTGCCGATTGGGCATTTACAACACAAACTATACAGACACCAAATACTACCGATACGAATCTTTTAATAAGCATAAAGAGATCTATTTAATTAAACAATACATCGACAGCCTGTTCGGACAGTTCTTCTTCCGGATGAAAATCAGGACTGCTTACATACTTCTTCAAACTATATAAAAATTGCCGTGCGACTGGTCTTTTATCCATATTCCGGAGCAAATCGATCGTACAGATCAACAATTCTCCTTTCCCGACTTTGGCTTCAGCGACTAACCCCAGCTTATTATTTTTATTCCAATCGGGAATCATCTGCAACAACGGCCTATAAGTCGAAGGTGTATGATCAAGATTCATCAATTTAGAAGGAATAACCAAATCCCACCACTGCCAATTAGAATGAAACTCCGTTGGGAAATATGCATATAACGGGTGCGAAGGATTACACAAAATACCTAATAATTCAGGAGGCATACCAGACCAGACAGCATTCCATGAAATCCCGGAGAAACACGATGAAACCGTAGTACGAACATCTGCAGTATCTGCAAGTAAAAGTACTTTTCCTCCTTGTTTCAAGTACTCTTTCACTTCTGTATTCCATGAATTTACGATTTTTATCTCAGAAGGGACATTCACCTCCGGCAATACAGAGGGATATACCCATATATCCCATTGATTCCGATATGAAGTTCCTGAAATATCAAAAATGAGTTTCATCTGTTCCGCTTTTTTGATTCCTTTCAGAGAAATTTTTATTTTACCTAATGAATGCGGACTACCGATCGGTATATCTTTTGCCGGGAGCTTTCCTTGAGCATATATCTTGCCATCAGGGTATTTCAACGTCCATTTCAGTACAGCCTTCTTTATATCCGATTTTCCGAAATTCGCAATACGTGCCTCACCGGTAAAAATCGCATCATTTGTCCAGACAAACGAAGAAGTCAACAATAACGGAAGACAAGGGGAAACTAGGCTTTTAAATTCATCTGCAGTAACATAAGGTTTCGGATCCCAAAAAACATCGACCACACCTACAGGTGAAGTTCCTTGGCCCGGAAAATCATTCAATTGCAACAAATGGTATCCAGCCATACCCGGTGTACGATAATAAGATTCGAATTCTTCTTTTTTTTGTATTAAATGAAATTTACCGGATGCACGTGTAAACTCCTCAGCTAAATCCAGCATATGATGATCCCGCAACGATTCCCTGAATATCTGATAATTATATGGTTTAAGAACTCCCGTATATTTTTTTATCTCGTCATAATTAGGATAAACACACCATTGACCTATTTCATGTGTAATCATCGGTATCGGATATTTTTTTACATACTCCGAATAATCATACAAAGTATTCAAGGGAGCAACATTAAAACGACTCTTTAAACCCTCTTTCCATCTATGAGGGCGTGCTCCATATAAAACGTTATATTGATTTTCAGGGACATAAGGATATGCAGCACTTCCTGTATAAAGATGTCTGGGATCTCGTTTCCAATGAGTTACCGATTCTGAAAGAAATTCTTTTACTCCCGAACCGCAAAGTTCATTTCCCTCACAGAAAAAGACAAAAGAAGGATGATTTCCGTATTCTTTGAATATCCGGTCTGCCTCACGACGTAAAAAATCATTAACAGCTTTATCTTCTCCTACCGTAAACCGCCAATCAGAGTTCTCTATTTGCAAATAAATTCCTAAACTATCAGCAACCTTGAATGCTGCTTCAGGAGGACACCATGAATGAAAACGAACACAATTCAATCCGTAATCTTTACAGGTCTTTAGGATATGTAACCATCCCGATTCATCCATAACCGGATATCCGGTCAATGGAAATTCGGCACTGTTAACAGTTCCCCGTATAAATATTTCACGTCCGTTCATCGTAAAACGAGTACCTTTCACTCCCACCTCACGCATTCCGAATTTGACCTGTTTCGTATCGAAATAAGATTCTTTATCTGCTTTAACATTCAGAGAAAGATTTAACAGATAAAGATTCGGATCAAACTCATCCCATGTCCTGATCTGATCTCCAAGAGGTAAATCTATCTCCATAAAGATAAGCGAATCATTTCCGGTCACAGGAATTTTTTTCTTTGGAATATCAAAAAGATTATCCGCAGTTTTTCCCATAATTTCCAAATCACCTTTCAACGATAACTTATCGCTATTATTGAAAGTCACCTCCAAACGAGCCTTTTTGCCCTTAATATCGGGATAGACCTGCACATCCGATATATATACTTTGTCCGTAGCTCTTAGTTCTATTTTTCCTATAATGCCGTTCCAATTAGTTTGTGTTTCGGCACTAATGGCATGGCTATATTCAATATTATAAATCAGGTCATTATTTACACGTAAACGTATTGTATTTACCTCTCCGGGTTTCAAAAATTTTCCTAATGTATAAATATGGGGAACAGACAGACTTTCTTCCCGTCCGACATAAGCTCCATTAACCCATAATTTAGTTTCCCAATGGACTCTTTCAAGAAATAATGAAATCTCTTTCCCTGCCCAATCTTCCGGAATGAAGACCTTTTTTTCATACCATGCCGGACCTTTATATTCAAACATTCTTGTTAGTCGTATAGAAGAGAGTCCTTGTGTACGAATCCCTTTACCCGCCTCATCAGTAGAACCGGGTAATGTAATTGTTTCGGTAAGAGATGGAAACATCTGCAATCCATTACTTTGAAGACCCATCCCGAGAGGATCTGCTTTAAATGACCATATTCCATCTAAAGAAATTGTATGACATCCCGGTTGGGCTTGCATCTGAAATGCAAGTCCGACCAGAAAAAAAGGAAGAAAAAAAACTAAACGTTTCATAAGAGTGCATTTTCAAGGTATATCAATTTACCTTACTATTTATATTCAATAATTGCAACTACAGGAAAATGATCTGACGGATTACGTGCCTGAAATACATTTTCCATGTTTTTCACAGGAATCCGATAAGTATCAGTCAATATTCCATACCGATCAACCCGGAAATGTGACGAAAGAAATATATGATCAATACGAGTCATAGTCTTCCTATTAGGATCAAAAGCATTAAAAGTTCCCGTTACAGCATAACGTATACCAGCACATTCATACGCATCCGATAACACTTTTGAATTCACAATCGTCATATAACATCTACTATTTTGATCCGCATTAAAATCACCGGTTAAGATAACAGGCAATTTACCTCCCGATTTCTTAATTTTTTGCAATACTAAAGATGCGCTTTCATTTCTGGATTTTACTCCGACATGATCGGCGTGTAAATTAAAAAACATAAAAACAAAACCTGTCTGCTTATCCTTGAACTTTCCCCAAGTGCACAAACGCACTTGATCGGCATCCCATCCCAAACTGGGATAATCAGGAGTAGAAGAAAGCCAAAAATTTCTTTCATCTAAAAGTTCAAAGCTATCTGTCTTATAATAAATAGCAGTAAACTCTCCCCTTTTCATCCCGTCATCACGTCCTACTCCAATATAATCATACCCCCGCAACTTGTTTTTCAGCTCTTCTACCTGATGAAACTTTCCTTCTTGCGTCCCGAATATATCAAAATCGTGATAACGGATTAAATCGGCAATAACAGGACAGCGCTGCCCCCACCCATTGCCATTAATCGAATCATTACGATTCGCAAACCGAATATTATATGAAGCAACTTTCATTTGGTGGGCTTCAAGTCCAAAACAATAAACCAAAAAGCAAATTAAATACAGCACCTTTTTCATAAACAAAATTCTTCTTTTTGTTATCAGCAAAAATAAAAATACCCTTCCTCAAATAGAATGGACAATTATCCAAACGAAATAGAGTATCTTACGATTTATTTGACAATCAATTTTTGAATTTCAGTTTCTTCTCCAGTATTTAATTTCAACACATAAACACCTTTATATAATCCATTTAATGGTAATACCGCTATCTCAGAATCCGGATTTGAAGAATAGATTATTTTACCATTTAAATCAATTAAAGATATTTTATTGACCGGAACTTCCGAACGGATGGTAACCTGATCTTTTGCAGGATTCGGATATACAGTAATCCGAGAATCGCTAACAGATTCAATTATGCCGGTATCGGAAAGATCCTTTATTTTACCGACAAAAGTAACAATTGATGTCGCCGGCATCGTATAATTCTCTGTAACAGCAATATCCGATCCTCGTCTTAAAGCATCATTCAGATTATTAGTCGTAATATAGGGAGTAAAGTGTGTTATTCCCATATTATTACTTAATCCGGATATATTCATACGTATCGAACGGGATTGTGTCGAAGCATTTATCACAACAATTACAAGTTCCTGGTTGATTTCATCGATATATGCCGAAACCATTTGGTTTGCAATTGCATCTGCGGCAGAGAGACCATCCAACCGCATTACATCGACCCGTTTCATGCCCGGACGGATAAACCGAGAAAAATTTCCCAAAGCATAAAGTAATTTTGTAGGACGGTATACACCATCTGTTTGCTGGTTATTCAAAATATATCGAATTAGAGCAAAACGTTCTTCATTGCCACTACTTGCATCTTTTTCGAATGTCGTCCACCATTGCCAACCGGAACAATCAGCCTCTACTAAATCATTATGAATAATCCGAGCCAATGATATTCCGCATTCCATCGGAGATAACGTACGGGAAGAACCTCCGCTATGAATGGCCTTATAGCCATTTCCCAACAACGAATATTCAGTTTGCCAATACTCTAATTCAGGATCGGTCTCTTCTATTTGATCTCGCAACGCATTTCTCTTCTCTACAATATCCGTAGCAGAAGCATCTGTCCAATAACTATGAGAAGATACATAAGATGAAACCGAAGGAAGATCTTTTATCTTAAGATCAGACCGATCATCCCAAAAATTATATAATTGATTTGCATAATCTCCCGTACTTTCTTTCAATAAATAATTTATAGAGCCAGCTTCTGTAATAAACAACTTGGTATCAATACCCCTTTTTACAAATTCAGCATCGATCGCTTTAACTACATCCGAAACTTCTTGGTTTGTCCAAGGAGTTCCTTCTTGCGATACGACTCCTCCGTCAGAAGTTGCATTCCACTCCCATTGAGGTTCATTCAAAGGACTAATATATTTAAAATTAATTCCTTGTTCTTTAAAATGGGAGACAACATCGGCTAAAAATTTCCCGAAATCATTGAAATGCTCTCTCTTCAAAATAGTCGATTTCGCATCACCGTATTCCCGAAATCCCAAACCTCTCACTGTATAATAGACAGGGGGAGAATTTTGCCAACCTATAATATCCGGCACATTATACGTTTTTACCGCTTTCTCCAAAAACCACTGCTGTCCGGCTTGTTTTGTCCAATCATATGTAGTCATATCCGGATTCAAGAAACATTCGGTACGACGTGTTTCATCCGAAATACGGCTGGCTGCTCCTTGCTCAGATGTCCCTGCCCCTATATTAAAACGCCACGCAGACAATCCTATACCTTTAGGCGTACCATTCGATAAAGTATCACAACTGAATAATAACTCCGCTAAATGCTCTTTTTTATTTTCCGGAAAATATTTTCCTATAAATTGAGTACTCCAACCATCTGATGCCCCAAAATTGCGTATAGTTTGCTTTTTCTGATCTACACAAACCGTAAATTCTGAAAAATCACAGAATTCAGCATCCCAGTCTCGAATTTCGTCCGAAGTAAGAGAACTTTTTTCTAAAGTTATCTCATCAAAAAGACCGGTACACGTATTTTCTCCACAACCAAAATCGATCTGAGAAAAAGGGTTTTCTTTATTCGTATATCCTGCGATCTGTTTTCCCAAAGCCCCATTCAAATATATTCGGTAATAAGGACTACCTCCTGCACTAAAAACCTGTACCAAAGATATGCTGTTCCATTTGCCGGAATACAATGGAACAGTTGCCATTTTCCCAGTAGTTCGGACAACCCCGTCTTCTCTAATCTTAAATTCAAACACGGCTTGCCCCGAAGTAATTTGTGAAACAAGCAATAAAGCTTCATCATTATTTTGACCTTGGAAACGGACTAACACCTTACCGACATCCTCCTCTTTAAACAAATCTTTAAAATATACAAAACTAAAAGATAACTCTTCTTTCATTAAATCGCCAATTTGCAAAGATATTCGGCTATCACTTTTAATGTCGGCTACATATCCTCTTACATTATTTTTTGTTCGTTCCACGTTTAAAGACGAACTTTCAATATTCTTCATGTCATCTTCCAATCCTGTTTCAAAAGAAAACCGCGCATAAGCTATTTCCCCGTCCTCAGAAACAGAAGGCTCTGGCAACTCTTTATCTTCAGCAAGTGCTGCAATCTGGTTAACGGTAAGAGCCGTATGATATATTTTTATATTATCGATACGCCCACTCATCGAATAACTTGTCTCGGGATTACATCCTAAAAAGATTTTTGAAATATTAAAATCCGAAAGATTCAGCAACGTTTCAAGTTCTCCCGACAACTTTCCATTTACATAATATTTTACTTGAATTCCTTTGAAAACAAGAGCAAAATGATACCACTGGTTATTTTCTAAAGGTTCTCCTGCGATCGAACGATAAGTTGAATAAGGCTTATTATCAATAACGATATAACTATCGTTCCCCCATGTTGTTTTAGGAGTTAAATAGATATTGCTTCCGTCATCGGCATACAGTGCTAAAAACATCCGCCAATTTGCATTGGGATCGATATCTTCTCTTTTACCAAAAAAAGAGATGGTCATTTCATCCGACAATATATCCCCTTTCAACTGTAAGCAGCCTTTCAAATCAGCATCAAAACTCAGCACTTTTCCCTGCCGTATATCATCAGATATTACAGAAGCCCCATTTAATGTTTCGGCAATAACATTTCCTAAATTATCCGATGCTGTACCTTCCTCAAAATTTATATCTGCAATCTGTTTTGCTTTATTATCGCTAACCGACCATGCACATATAGGCAAAAGAAAACATAGACAAACAAATAAAGACATTCTTCTCATGGCTCTTTTTTTAATATTAAGATTAAACAATAATGTCTCCGAGCTTCTATCAGAAGACAACGAAGACATTATTTCTCAACAATATCATTTAATGCGAAACAGAAACAGTCACCAGAGCTTGTTGAGTCAGCTTGGGATTACTATTCCCCATAAAATTATAATCGATCGTATAAGTAACGTCACCTTGTGAAAAATCGACCGGAGTAACTCCCGATATTTGTTCAACACCATCGATCGTAACACGGCAATTTGTTCCATCCAACAAATTCGGATCATTGTTCATCGTCTCAAAAACCGGAATCACATTACTTAAATCAATATCATCGGCTAATTGCAATGTAATATTATACCGGTCATAATATGCAATATCACGAGTTATAGTCCCCTCTACCCCATTAATAGAAAATTTCGTCATTTTAGGAATCATAACCGGAGCTACATAATAATTAGAAATGACTCCGGATGCCGTAATAACTCTAAAATTTTGTATTTTCAGTTTACCATCCTGAACAAATTCGACAATTCGCGAAGCTGTAGAACCAGAAACGATTTTCTTTTCTTCCCCTACAGGATCAATCCAATACATTTCCGCCAAGCTCGACGATAACTCAAAATTAACCAATTGTTTTGCCTTAATCGAATTAAATGTCGCATCTCTCCACGCATCGAACAATATCGGACAGATTAACGAATCCGAAGAGATAAATTCTCCATACGAAGTATAATATACCGTTCCTGCATATTCCGACATTCGGTATATATTATTTATTCTCAAGTTATCCAATCCCCCGTCTAAGGCAACTACTTTAACAGTTACCGAGTCAACCTGAAATTCCCGCTCTCCATTTTCATTAATCGAAGAAGCGACCCATACAGCATTAAAAGTTCCCGGCTCTTGATAAGAATAAGAAAACGTACCATCCGAAGCTGCGGCAAAACCGGTATCTCCCTCCTTTCCATATACATGATTTGCATCTCCCGGATAAACGACATAATACTGTCCGGAACCCTTATTCACAAAATGAACCGATTCAAAGACATCATAAGTATCTTTTTCTATTTCAAAAGCAGCCTTAGGCGCTACATATAAATCCCGGAGATAACCGTTTTCATCGCACGAAACGAGCATCAGAACAGCCAATAAGCTATATAATAAAACTCTTATCTTTTTCATAACACTACTCTCCATTTTAATATCCAAAATTCTGTTCGATTACCCCATTGGAAATAGATATCTCTTCCTGAGGAATAGGAAATATTTCGTTTACTCCTTTTCTGAAATATTTTCCTCGCTCTCTGATTTTTCCAGACGGTTGTTCTACCGGAGCATTTTTATATACAGACGCCATTCTCTCGCTTAAAATACCCAAACGTGCAATTTCAAACCAACGGTCAAACTCTCCTGCCATCTCTATTCGTTTTTCTTTTAAGATAGCATCCCGCGTAACATCATAAGGAGCATAAGCGACATCTTGAAAATTAGCTGCCGGAATCGATATATATTGAGAATTAGGATTATCCGGATCTAACAATTTACGAGCACGTTGGCGAATTTTATTCACATAATCGACTGCTTTACGAGAATCGCCGGTCTCATTTAATGCTTCGGCAAATAACAATAATGCTTCCGGATAACGCATTACACGATAATTTCGTCCGTTTGTAGAACCCTCGCTACGGAATATATAATATTTAACAAAAATCATCCCATCTCCATAATTAAACCATCCGATTTGAGGAGATGTCTCCTCTTGTTTATAATATTCACTGATCGTACGTCCTGTAATGGTAAACAATTTCCGAGGATCATTCTGAAATTGATTATTCAAATCATTTGTCGGTGTAATAGCTATTGTTGAAGAAGTTCCTCCTAACGAATTTATCAAAGAACCTCCACACGGCCAACTTTCATTTGTCGAAACTCCCGAGCCGGAATAATCATAATGATTTATTTCTATCAACGATTCAGGAGAAAACTCACCCTCAAGCCGGAATATTTTATCGAACTCATCCAATTGATGAATACTTACTACATCTTGTCCTGCAAAAACAGTCTCTTTGGTAGCCGAAGGATCTAATACCAAACGTTTTGCCAAAGACTCCCACGACTCATTAGGATAATTTTCATCGAATTTCAGTATTTGATTATAAGTCAAATTTTTACCTTCAATAAAAAATTCTCCAATCTCCCGTGCCTCTTGCCATTTTTGCTCCTTATCCACCGATGTCAACTTTACGCCCGGCGATGCTTCATATACCAATACTTTCATCAGCAATCCTAAAGCTCCGCCGACTCCAATCTGTCCGGCCTCAGTTAACTGATAACGACCTCTACGCAAAATCAGAATTGCTTCACGCAAATCCTTTTCGATATAAGCATATACCTCATCTAAAGAAGATCGGGGCACTACCATATTTCCCAAATCTACATCTTCAGGCTGTATCGATACACCGCCATAAGTTTTCACCAAATTAAAATAAAAAAGGGCTCTCAACAATTTGGCCTGTCCCAAAACTTCACGTATCTCTTTTTCGCTCGTACCATTTGCCCGATAATCGACATAGGGAGCCGATCTGATTACCTGATTAGCTTTATTGATACCCTGATAATTTATTTGATAACGTTGCAAGATATACGTATTTTCTGTATTAAACTGAAAATTAACTAATTGCCCCATTTCATTAACTTCGACATCTTGCTTATTCCAAGAATTATCGCTCATGGCCTCACCGAAAATAATTTCACTCAACTGATACTGTTGCGATTGCATCAGATTATAAACCGAATTTAATCCGATACGCAGATTATTCAAATCTTTATAAAAAACGTCCCCTTCTACCAATCCGGTCTGTTCAGGCTCAAAATAGTCCTCACACGACGAAAAAAACAACGGGTACATTGCTAAAAGAATATATATCAACTTTTTCATATTCGAAATTATTTAAAAATCAATAATTACGCCAAACATATAAGAGCGCGCTTGAGGATATACTCCTTGATCGATACCCAAATAAAGATTATTACTTTCTTGACCTGAAGTTTTACCGACCTCCGGATCCAAACCATCATAACTAGTGATAGTAAATAGGTTCGTAGCAGAAGCATAAACTCTTAAATTACTCACAGACAATTTGTTTACCCATTTTTTAGGGAAAGTATATCCTAATTGAATATTCTTTAACCTCAAATATGAACCGTCTTGTATATAAAAATCAGAATTTCTGAAATTCATTTCATTTTTAGTTCCGTCCGAACTGGGTAACGGCACTGTCCCATTCAAATTAGCACCCCAATGATCCCGATAAGAAGGATTAGCAGGATCGGGAACCGGCCTCCAAACTTTATCGAAATAATCTTTCGCCACATTTGAATAACTCAAATAATTTAAGTTTTCCCATACTCCATTGTAAGCCACATTTGAATAACGGAAATATTTTGTCACATCATAAATCTCATTTCCGGCAACACCTTGGAAAAACATCGACAAATCAAATCCCTTATATTCCATGTTGATATTAAATCCGTAATAAAAATCCGGATTAGGATTCCCGATGAATGTACGATCGCTATCATCGATTACACCATCGCCATTCACATCTACAAATTTCATATCTCCGGGAGTATAAGTCGATCCGGATGAAAATACAGGAACTTTTGGAGAACCGTCTTCATTGAAATCTGCATCTGTCATAATTCCGGCCGTTTTCCATCCATAGAAGCAACCGATAGGAGCTCCCACTACAGTCTTATTAACATATCCTAAATTATTGGGACTGCCTAAATTTCCACCATATATGGCATCATTATTTCCGCCTAAAGCAGTCACTTCATTTTTTACTTTCGTAAAATTTCCCGACAATTCAAAATTAAAATCTCCTATACGATCTTTATAAGAAAGCTGAACTTCCCACCCTTTATTTCTCACGCTTCCGGCATTCTGCATCGGAGTAGAAGTGTACCCTGACGAATAGACAATAGGAACAGCAACCAACATATCGTGTGTATCCTTAATAAAATAATCGACCGATGTAGAGATACGATTATCCAGAACATTAAAATCAAGCCCGACACTGGTCGATTGAGTACGTTCCCAAAGAATATCGGAATTTCCGTATGAAGATATACTCATACCCGGTTTAATTGAAGGCATCCCCACTCCATATATATAAGTGGCCGATTGCTGTCCGACATAAGTGGCATAAGCATTATTTCCAATACGATTATTACCCAACTGCCCCCAACCGGCACGCAATTTCAAAAGGCTTATCCAATCTACATTCTGCATAAATGATTCCGAATTAATCTTCCATCCGGCAGATACACTCGGAAAATATCCCCAACGATTTTTTTTCGAAAATCTGGATGAAGCGTCCGCACGGAAATTCGCTTGTAATAAGTAGCGATCTTTATAGTCATAGCTAATACGTCCCAAAAGCCCTAAAGCAGTCCAAGAAGTTGTATATCCAGACGTCGATTGAGAAAATTGGGCAAAGTTCAATGAATTGAATTCATCATTATACCCCCCATATCCTGTACCCTGAGCCCAAGTACGACTCATTTTTGAAGTTTCCATCGTATGACCTACCATTGCAGAAAAGTCATGATCTCCCCATTTTGCCGTATAATTCAAAATATTATCCCAACTTATATTATCGGTAGTCGTCGGATAACGTTTCACATCATATTTTATAGTTCCTACAATTTCAGGATTTACGTTATAACGGTTAAACTGTTCCTGATCGGAGGCATAATTTGAATAACTGGCACGAGTAGAATATTTTAATCCTTTCACAATATCCCAATCCAATGTTATTTGCCCGATAAAGGTATTGACATAGGTATCATAAGTCGTACGACGAAGATTTTCGATCGGAGTAGTCCAATTATAACTTTCGTTTTGATCATAAATAGGTGTGAGCGGATTATAGTTAATGGCTGTCTTAATAACACCCCAAGTTCCCTCTCCGACAACTCTGCGATCTTCTCGTGCATAAGTAAGATTTGTACCAAGTGACAGATTTTTCAGTAACTTAGCATTCATCTTTCCGTTAAAAGATTTGCGTTCATAATTCGACTCTTTTATAATACCGTCCGTATTCTGAAAATTACCACTGACATAATAATTCAATTTATCATTACCTCCATACAATGAGATATTGTATTTCTGCATTAACGCACTACGAGACAATTCATCCCACCAATCAACCCCTTTATCTATCAACTCTTGAGTTTCCGGCTTTACCTTCATCTGGCCTGTAGCCGCATCATAATCCGTAACAATATTCAGATTATTCACAAAGTCGGAATAATAAGCAAAATCCTGTTTGTCCATTAGTCCGGGATCTTTCCATGACTCCTGCCATCCCAGATAAGCATTAAAATTCACATTTAAGATTTTCTGGCTGTTTTTACCCGATTTAGTAACAACGAGCACTACACCGTTCGCAGCACGAGAACCGTAAATAGCCGCAGAAGATGCATCTTTTAAAATTTCGATAGATTCTATATCATCCGGAGACAAATAATCGATATTATCCATCGGTATTCCGTCAACCACATATAAAGGGTCGGAATTATTGATCGTACCCATACCTCGAATACGAACCGTAGAACTGGCACCCGGAGCTCCGGAATTCTGTACAATCTCAACTCCTGCAGCCTTTCCCTGAATAGCATGCATGACATTCGTTGCCGGTAATTTAGCTATCTCATCTGCGTCCACAGAAGCAATAGCCCCTGTCAAATCGCTTTTTTTCTGTACTCCATAACCGATAACCACGACCTGATCCAACTCTTGAGTCGATTCCTGTAAAGTAATCGTAATAGAAGTCTTCCCGTTCAAAGGCTGTACAACGGTCTTATACCCAACATAAGAGACCTGCAAAGAAGCATTTTTATCCTTCACGGTAATTTTAAATTGACCGTCCAGATCACTCATTGTTCCGATACTTGTTCCTTTCACCTGTATCGAAGCGCCGATAATCGGCTCTTTGTTGTTCGCATCTATCACTTTACCCGTAATCACCTGAGAATAAACAGGCATAACAAGCATAATCATGAACAATAACAACAAAGCCTTTATTTTTCTATGGCTTAACATGCTTAAAACTTATTTATGTTATAAAAAATAGTCCAGAGAAAATCCGTTTCTACAGGATTTTACATTAAATTATTATCAATACCTTTTTAAACCTTTTCTAATTCCTTTAAGAATATGGGACTGTTATTTTCACACAGTCCCATATCTCCCAATTTATTTAACCACAATCTTTTCTACAACTTGATGTCCGTCAGCTAATACAACTTTTACAAAATAGATTCCGTTAAGAGCCGAAACATCAATATTATCGGCTGCCGTCTCCAACACCTGTGCTCCCGAAAGATCATAAATTTGTACGGTTTTTATATCCTGATGTGTCGTGATGAAAATTCTTTCGGTTGCAGGATTAGGGTAAACCGTCACCTTAACAGCCACCGTTGCAGGATCTTCTATAGCACTGGTTCCTCCCAAATCATATTTGTAAAGAGCTTTCGTTGATGAAGAGCCGAAATACAGATTATTATTAATATTATAAAATCCCGTAGGAGAACCGTTATCCGGTAAATCGACAACTTTAAAAGGTGCATTTTCAATACCGTCGATCACCCATAATTCATTATTGTTGTTCTCATCTTGTGCTTTAAAAAACAGTTTGCCGCTTACTTCTCTGAAGTTTGAGCAATTATCAGCCAAACTTCCGGCAGCAATATCTGTACCCCAGAACTGACGCTGATAAATACAAGTATCCAAAGTAGCGGTAGGAGCCAACCACAAACTATATCCCGAAGCATATTGGTTAACATCTCCCGGCATATAATATCCTCCGTTGGCCTGAATCATCAAATATCCTTGATATACAAAGAAATCAGCATTCGACCCCCAAGAATCCAAAGCAACATTTCCACCCCAATGATTAATATCATAAATCATACGAGGATTTACTCCATCTTCGATAGGCTTGGTCAAATCCCAGAAACAAGGCTCACAACCATGAATACCGTCCTTTGCTCGGAAATAAATTGTATCACCAATTGCTATCGGGTAAGCAAATTCCGTAGCCGCAGGTAGACCTCCAACTTCTCCCTTGGCGAAATCGAATCCCAACCACTTAGTCCCCTCAGGAGTTCCATCGCTATACCAAATTTCACTCCCGTAATCCTGACCGACTTGTTCCGCTACCGTTTCAGCACGAAAAATCACCATCTTATCATTGATATTACGCAATGCTCCAATCCCTGCCGGACCGGTTCCGAATGTACCATCATCACTCGGTCTGTTATTAATATCTTTCAGTAACTTTGTTCCTTCAGGTGTTCCATCGGTAATCCACAATTCTTCGTTATGCTCAAGATCAACTCCTGCGAAAAAAGCCTTATCGCCCATTACCTCAAAATAACTCCTCATCGGAATGCTTGCGATACGCACTGTTCCTTCTTCTGTACCATCGGATATCCAAATCCAACTCTCAGGAGTTTCAGGATCTACAACAGGCATCATCTCACTTTCTTCATCCCTCGCTGTAAAAAGAACTTTATCCCCAAGAATAACCATATTTCCCGGTTGAGAACCGATATTTCCCGGATAAATATCTTTTACCATTTTCGTCCCCTCTACTGTTCCGTCTGAGACCCAAAGTTCCCGTCCGTATTCAGCGGTTTCTGCCGTAAAGAACAATTTTCCGTTCACCCATTTCAATCCGCTCGGTTCTGAACTCTCAGATCCCGGAATAATATCCATAAATAACTTCGTACCTTCCGGTGTCAAGTCTGTGTACCACAACTCGCTGCCATGATCAGCATCCTTGCCGGCAAAAAAGAGAAAATTCTCTGTTCTCACGGCATGTTCTTTAGGGCCCAATGGATTGGCAACAGACATAACACTACCCAACTCTAAACCTTCCGGTGTCAAACGGGTTATTCCATCCGGCAAAACTTGTGCTGTCATAGGGGCGAACATTGCCCAAGCACACATGCATCCTGTAAAAAATTTTAGATTTCGTTTTAGATAACAATGTTTCATGGCTCAAAAATTTATAATTAAAAAATATCTGATAAGATCGGCAATGATTATTTAAAGATAAATAACTACCGATTTTTAAGTTTACATCACGAAAATACGACTATAAAAAGCATAAAAAAATGGACAATTTCACAAAGCACATGGACAAATTTTCGGTCTATCCATTTCTTCAGGTTTTATCAAAAATGTTTTCAATATATAGAAGTCGCACTACTCGATTTCACTTCATGTATTTCATTATCTACCAACTTATTAAGATCTTCTTTAGGAAGTTCTGAACAAGGTTTGAAAGTTTCTGAATTCATATAATTCAAAAGGCTGTAAAGCAACTGACGGATTTCCGGATATTTCTGATTTTTTTCCGAAAGAATGTCCATAGAAGAAAACAACAACTTACCGCCATTGCAAGTAGCCTCAAAGACCGAAAGCAATCGCCTGTTGTTCGCAAAATTATCGACATGTTCTACTATCGCAGACACTGGAGCTATAGAGTCGACGACTAACGTTTTAGAGTTTTTCAGCAAATGCCACCATTGCCAGTCGGTATGATTTTCGGTTGGAAAATCCGACAAAGCCGAATGTCCGGAATCACACAAAATCCCCATACTTCCCGCTTGTTTCGGAAAATGAATCGGACTCCAAAAAACCGGAACAAACTTGCCTTCTATACCCTTTAATGCGCCAACAGGAGGTGAAAGCAGCACTTTCCGACCCTTTGACAACTCTGAAAGAGCTTTTTCCAAATTATCTGTCACGCAAACATCTCCCGCATTTATAGCTACATTTTCGGGATACACCCATACCGACCAGCTATTCTTGTAAGGCGTTTCCGCTACAGCCACTTCCAAAGTAAGACAAGTCGCAACCGTAACCTGATTTAAAGACGCTGAAATCTTTCCTATAACAGAATTTTTACCCTTTTCAATGTGTGCTGCATCAAAATATCCTGATGCAACAGATTTTCTACCCGGACCAAATAAATTCCACAAAATTTTTTTATTGTCAATATCTGAAGCAGCATAATTAGCAATTTCCACTGTCGCCTCGAATAACTCGTTATTCGTATAAACTGCTTTCGGGAAACGAGTTAAAGGAACAACCGGAGAACAAAAATTACGAAAATCTTCAGCAGCAACAATCCCCTTAGAATCCCAAAATGCATCTAACAAACCGACTAAAGCAGTTCCTTGTCCGGGGAAATCGTGCAAATCGAGCAATTGAAAACCTGAGAATCCGGGTGTTTTCAGAGCCCGTTCAATCTCCTCTTTATACAATATAGCAGCCAATTTTCCCGAAGCGTTCAAATAATCATCGGCTTTAGACAACAATCCTTTTTCTTGCAAATCAGCCCTTACCGCCTTAAAATTCAAAGGATCAAGTACACCTTTATATTTTTCAATCTCTTTCAAATTAGGATACACGGCATACTGTCCTATCTCATGAGAAATAAGTGGAACATTCATCCCGTCAACGGCAGAAGTATAATCTTTATTAAAACAAGGAGATTCGTCGTTAAAAATACCCTGTCCTCTAACCCAACCTTTTTTCGTCCATTGAGTCACAAAAAAATCATCACCGGTTTCCGGCCAATCACCATGACCTTTTTCAAAAGTAAACGTAGTAGTCGTATATAAGTGGCGATTGTCTTTTGACTTCATATAAGAACGTAAATTATTCAAAAAGTCAAAGTCTGGTTGCAATTCATTTCCGACACTCATTAAACAAAACGAAGGATGGTTACCATATTCCTTTAATATTCTATCAGCCTCTTCATGAAGAAATCTGTTGGTTGTCGTATCCTTACCAACGGTCAAAGACCATAAAGGCAACTCTACCTGCAAATAAAAGCCCATATCATCTGCTACCTCAAACGCTGCCTGAGGAGGACACCACGAATGGAAACGCAAATGATTCAAACCGTATGCTTTTGCAACACTAAATACTTTGTTCCAGCCTTCCTTATCAGTAGGAGGTGTACCTGTTAAAGGAAAAATACAACATTCCAATGTTCCTCTTAAATAAATGCGGTCGCCGTTATTCATCAATACAGAACCCGACGTCGATAAATTACGCATTCCGAACCGAGCTGAAAAAGCAGAAGTTTTTTTCCCTTGTGTCAAAATGACATCCATCTGATAACAAACCGGAGAAAATTCATTCCATAAAACAGTATTTTCGCCCATATCATAATCATACGTTATAGTATTTTTCCCGGGACGAAAAGATGTAGTCAATAGCTGTGACGACAATGCTCTTCCATCTGTTAATATTTTCGGATTAAATGAAAGAGTTCCTTGTTTTTCTTTCTTTCCAAAATTCGACACAGTTACCACACATCGCACTTTTTTCTGAGATACATTCGGATAAAGCTGAACATCCTCAACAGAGATTTGATTTTCCGCACGAAGTTCCAGACGTCCCAATACACCATTCCACATAATCTGAGTATCATTGGTATAAGCATGCGCCAAATCTTTAACCGAAATATCATACTGTTTGCGATTATCAATCCTGATCGTCAACCGGTGTTTCCCAGGACGAATATCTGATGGTAAATCGAAACGATGCGGTGTAGTCAGGCTCTCTTGTACCCCCTCCAAAGCAACCCCATCTATCCAAACTTTAGATTGCCACATAACACGTTCCAAATAGAGAGAAACGTTCCGACCTTTCCACGATGCAGGAATCTCAATCTCCCGGCTATACCACGCCGGACCTACATAAGAATGACGACGAGTCAAGTGTAACATTTGAGGCTTTTCCAAAGCCGGAGAGAGTTCATTCGGAATACCCTTCCCTGCCAAATCGGTCGTACCGGGCAACAGAATAACATCTTCCAAAGATCTTTCAAACCAGCACTCCTGTTCACCGACATCCTTACTGTCCATAGCGAATTGCCATGTCCCACTTAAATCCAATACATATTCCTGAGAAAAACCCTCCGGAATAAGCCCGAATAATATCAGAAGCAAAAACAAAATATTTCTTTTCATAAAATAAGCCTAAAATAGTACAAATCCGGTATTTATAAATATAATATACTTTATTATATAAAACACGCCTATCTATTATATCTTGCCAAAGGTGGATTCTCCTTCAAATAAAGACAAATATTTGAGAGGAAAAATAAACAAAAAAAGATAATATCAATCTTTTTGTTTCCACCTTTAACACAAGGATATAATTTTATCAAACAATCTTTCTACTTATTGCACATATTCAAATGTATTTGTCCTCCTTGGTGATTTACATCTAATTTCCGAACTTCCTCCAAGAATGATCTTGCTTTCACCAAGTTCCCTAAACCTAAATGTCCTAATCCCATTACATAGTTGCAATGAAGGAGATTTCGCTTATTCAGATCTTCTTCCCAAATTGCCAAATCAGGTAATGAAACAGCAAAATAATCTATCTTACAATTATCGAAAAGATGCTTCTCACCATGTTTGATCAGCTTATTAAAGCGGCTCCGAGCCTTTTTCTCATCACCTAAAGCTCGCCATGCCAATCCTTGATAGAATATTTTATCAGGTTGTTGATCATTATAGAAGAATGCTTGTGCAGGTTCAGAAGATCCGACTGTCGCCTTATGAAAACAACCTAAAGCTTCGCTCTCTTTACCGAGCTCACGATAACACAATCCTTTATAATAATAGATATCATTTTCCTCTGCTCCGGCGAGTTTTCCTTCTCCCAAATTGTACGGATACGATTCTGTTTTATTCAACAAATCCAAAGCCTCTTCAAACCGTCCTGCAGAAATTGCTTCTTTTGCCAGTTCTACGTGACACAAAACATATTGTCCTGTCACTTTTCCCTCACCGCCTTCCCACGGGTGGAACTTACGAGCCGCAAGCAAAGCTTTTGCTTCGGAATAACGTCCTAACTGATTATATAAAGTGATGCGTTCCAAAGCCAAATCATCACGGGATTCGACCAACGCGACATGTTTCTCAAGGAAAGTCAACCGTTCGGCATATGAACGTCCCAGTTTCTTATAAAGCTGGTCGAGTTCCATCAATATACGTGCATCCGTATTGTCTAAAGCAAAAGCTTTTTCTAAAGCAGCAACCGCCTTTTCTCGATTATTACATTTATTATAATATGCTAACGAAAGGTTCCGCCATACTGTCGGAAATTCAGGATCAATTGTTGCCGACTGCTCCCAACAAGATACAGCATTCTCATAGCGCCGGGAAGCATACCAAAAATTTCCTAAATAATAAAAGGATTTTGCATCGGAAGGATTTTGCCGGACGGCTTCTTGCAAAATCAAGACTTCTTCTATTCTGTTAGGGAAACAATATGCCGAATCGCATTTTTCTGCTTTAACAAAATATTCTTGTGCCAAAGAAGGATTACTTTGCTTCATGCATATATAACCCAATAAGTAATAAATGATAGGATATACTTTTTCGACATCCTGAAGATATAATCCGAGCAAGCCTGCAGCCTCCTCATATAACCCTCCTGCAACAAAATCCAAAGCATATTCAATGTACCCGTGAGACCAGTCTCGCATCAACTCTTTCAATTTTTCCAAATCAGAATTTTCTCCGGATGCCAAATAACGTTCATAGCGACATCCCATATTGAAAGAATCGATTTCTAAAGAAGCGTCAGCAAAAGCTACTGCTTTTTCATTGTATTTCATCTTACGGAGAAGTGAACACTTTAACTGACGAGCTTTGTGATGGTGCCAATTGCGTGTTAATGACTTTTCAACAGATTCGAGAGCCTTCTCATATTCTCCCCGAATGGTTTCTATTCGGGCTATTTCAAAATAAGAAGCATCTTGCCATGCGGCATTCCATGCAGCCTTATAAAACGCATCATAAGCCTCGTCTATCTTTCCCTGCATACGACAACTCCAACCTAAATTGAAATAGGGCTCTCCATCGTACGGATTAGGATTACGTTGTGTAAGAGTTTTTATTGCAGTACGAAAATGAGCTTCGGCTTTAGCAAATTCACCCTTTCTCATCCATAAAAGTCCCATAGCATTATTACAGCGGACATCTCCCGGTTCCCGACTTAGCGCTTCTTCATAATAATCCATCGGATTATAGGTAGCATGACGGTATTGTTCCAAATGCAACCCGGTCAAGAAAAGCTGTTCGATAGAAGCTATTTCTTTAGGATCTTTTGCTGCCTCTGCCGGATTCGGCAATGGCTTTATTTCTTCCTTATCGGCTTTATAGGTAAGCAATAATTTTCCATCCTGACCGTATATATCCGTAATCATATTTTCCGCAAGCACCCCGTTTGAAGGGAACTCGACACAGAAAGGTTCTGCCGGTGATACATTCACTGTATTGTCAAACAATATTTTACCGCTTACATCCTTCACCAAAACACGCACTTTCGGTTGTTTTCCCGTAGCGTACAATATCAATTTAGTATTATTCCCTTGTACGTCAACATTCAAAATCAGATCTTTTGTAGCATTCTTGACATATCCGACCTCTGCATAAGGCATAAAATACTGAACCCAAGATTTTTCTTCATACGGTTGCAACCATGTAAAATCAGGCTGATTATCGGTATATACGCCTGTCATCAATTCAATATAAGGGCCATCTTCGTCTGTGAGATTACGATCCCATGCAACACCGAAATCTCCATTCCCCCATGTCCATTGCTTTTTTCCAGGAGAAACATGATGATCGGCAACATGCAGCAATCCCCCTTTTTTATCTTCCTCATACCCTCCGACAAAGTCAAACTTCGACCGAATCGCCATATATGAAGTCGGAACCGGAATATTTTTATATTTCGAAATATCTACACCAGAAGAATAATCTTGTTTATAATACACACCGGTAGCAATAGGGAAACTCGAGACGGCTCTCTTTCCATGATCGAAAACAGCGTTTACATCAGGCGGGAAAACCGAATGATAGTGTTCATTCACCACAACTGCCGGATTAGCCCACCAAAGAAATGTTTGGGGGAAAGATGTCCGATTATAAACTTTAGCTTTTATTTCGATATACGCCTTTCCGGGATAAAGAGTAAAACCATGCATCCCTTTCGTTCGGAACATCCGTTCTACTTCATTACACCAAATGGTTTTACTTCCATCAGGGTTTTCTTCGATAGAATAATCTGTAGGCAAAAATGTTGAAGGACGATGATGTTGTGGCCAATTAAATTCTATACCACCTGAAATCCAAGGACCGGTAAGTCCCACAAGAGCAGGTTTTATAACCTGATTGTAATATACAAAATGACGTTTCTTGATTTTATCGTAGGCCATTTGCACACGACCTCCGAGCTCTGGTAAAACCATCATCTTGATATATTCGTTTTCAAGGAATAGAGCCTTGTATTTTTTCTCAAACTTTACATCCTCTATTTTCTCAACTACGGGATATGGATACACAGATCCGCAACTCCCTTGATATACTCTTTTTTCTAAAAAAATAGGATTTTTTTCTTCTTTTCCTATACCATACGTAGGAAGCATAATATCTTCTTCCCAAGCACGTACCTGTCCTTCCCCAACCTCACAACGGGTCAGGTATTCTGTAATTTTTTCCATACTTTATAGTGTTATTTTTTAACCAATTCTTTTTCTATATCTTCTAAACTTTTGCCTTTTGTTTCTGGTAGTTTTATCGTAACAAAAATTCCTCCGGCCAAACAAATCAAACCATAAAACCAAAATGTCCCGTAAGCGCCTAAACTATGATTCAAAATAGGGAATGTATAAGTAAGAATAAAACATGCTGCCCATAAAGCGAATGTAGCGACAGACATAGCAACACCTCTCACTCTGTTGGGAAATATTTCAGAAATGATAACCCACATAACGGGAGCTAATGTCATTGCATAACATGCAATTGCCAGCACAACGATAATCAGCAGCGGAAGTCCGGATACATGAAAATAGTATGCAGCACCCATAAACGCATAAATTACGGTCAATGCAAATGCTCCCAGCATCATCAGTTTTTTCCGTCCCCATTTATCAACTACAAACATGGCTAAAACGGTAAAGACGACATTTGTTATTCCTGTTATTACGATATTCATCAATACATCAGAAACTCCGTATCCGGCAGCCATAAATATCTCTTGCGCATAATTAAATATCACATTTATACCGCACCATTGCTGAAACATAGCCAATACAATACCTATTACCAATACATTACGTAAAGACGGAGACAGCAATGTCTTAAATCCGCCCTGCGGTTCTGCCGGTACAGTATGTTCTATCTCACGCATCTCCGCAAGAGCATACTCTCGCCCTCCAATCCTATCAAAAACCTGTAAAGCTGCATCTCTGCGCCCTACCGTAGCTAACCAACGAGGACTTTCGGGTAAAAAGAACCCAACTATAAAAAACAAAGCTGCCGGAACAATCATGGCTAAAAACATCCAACGCCACCCCCATTGGCCATTCCATGACAACCGAATCATTTCACCCGTAGCATCTTCGGCAACAGGTTCGGCAATCAACCAATTTACCACTTGAGAGGCTAATATACCCAACACTATTGTCAACTGATTTATCGATACAAAACGTCCCCTCACGTCTGACGGAGAAATTTCTGCTATATACATAGGAGAAAGGCTGGACGCAATTCCTATGGCAAAACCTCCGATAAGCCTGAATACATTAAACATAGTAAAACTATTACACAAGCCTGTACCCAAAGAAGTACAAATAAAAAGAGCTGCGGCTAAAATCAAAATCGGTTTACGACCGAAACGGTCACTAAATTTCCCCGCTATTAAAGCTCCGACAAGACAGCCTATCAAGGCACTGCTCATTGCCCACCCCTGCATATACGGATTATCGGCAATCTCGAAAAATTGTTCATAAAAAGGTTTAGCACCTCCGATAACAACCCAATCGTATCCGAACAGAAAACCTCCCATTGCAGAAGCCAGGGCTATAAAAAACAGAAAAAATTTACTATGTGCATTCATCGGTTTTCAGTATTAAATTTTAACAATACAAAGAGAACGCTTTTTTTTTAGCTACAACATAGAGAAAAATGTTATTTACATGGATAATTTTATTCTGTTTATCAATTTTATATGAATATATATTATACAATATACAGCCCTTAAAATAATGAATACATGCTTGTTACAAATTAAAATTATCAATATATTTGCGAAAGTGTATCTTAAATCACATAACTTATGGCTAAAATAAAAAGCGGATTCAAAGGAGAAAGAGCTATAGTTCTGCCTTCCGCAGTTGTCGATAGCATCGCTCAAGATGTTTTAGGGAAAGAGTTGCATATTACCGACATAGGTTATTATCCACAAGCGTCATATCATTACCGTGAACGCACAAAAGAAGAAGCGGAACAATTTATATTGATTTATTGTGTTGAAGGTCACGGATGGTTCAGCATAAACGGGAATAAATACTCGGTACAATCGAACCAATTTTTTATCTTACCTAAAAATACAGCACATTCATACGGAAGCGACCTTAAAGACCCATGGACTATTTATTGGATACATTTCAACGGAGAAAAAGCATCATTCTTTGCAAACGGATTTGACAAACCGACAAACATCACTCCCAACTCCGACTCTCGTATTGAAGAGCGTCTCCGTCTTTTCGAAGAAATATTTTATACATTAAGCAAAGGATATAGCAAAAATAATTTCTATTATGCAATTACAAGCTTATTCTATTTTCTCGGATCTATGAAATTTTTGGGAGAATATAGGGAAAGTGCACAACCCCAAAACAAACAAATGGACATTATCGAAGATATTATTCACTATATGAGAGAAAATATAGAAAAAAAGATTACATTATCAGACTTAGCAACTCATGCCGGATTATCATCTTCTCATTTATCATCTATATTCCAAAAAAAGACCGGATATTCGCCACTTCGATATTTCACACATTTACGTATTCAAGAAGCATGTCACTATCTCGACTTCACAGATATGAAAATAAATCAAATATGTCACAAATTCGGATTTGAGGATGCATTCTATTTTACCCGGATTTTTACACAAGTCATGGGAATGTCACCAAGCAAATACAGGGAACAGAAAAAAGGATAAATACCGATTAATAAAGAAAAAAGACCGGATAATAATATCCGATCTCTTTTATAAAGGATTATTGACCTATCAATTCCGTCAACTTCTCAGGACTAAAGTTTTTGGCTATAATTACCCCGTTTTGATCTAACAGATAATTTCCAAAACCTTTTTTAAGACGGAAAGCCTTATAAATATCTGAAGACTCCCCTTCCTTGTCATAGAATTGCGTATTTCTATCCAACTCGTCTAATTTGACGGTTTCTTCAAAAATGACTCTGCTCGGGTCATACGAAACCGAAACAAACGAAAGATTCTGATGATTCAATTTTTCGATCTCCTGCCGCATTCTTATATTTGAAATGCGCGACGAAGCATCATAGCTAGCCCAAAAATTAAGCACAACATATTTGCCCTTCAGATCTCTCAAATCGAAAGTCCCGGCGGTGGAATCAGTCATTTGAAAGTTCGGAGCTTTTTCTCCGACAAACAATCCGGTTTTAGGAAACCGATTATTACTAGCTGAAAACATCAAAAACAATACAAATAACGCAAAGATTGACTTTACTTTCTTCATACTGAAGTTTTATAATTCATACTAAACCTGCAGTTGCGACATCTCGTCAGAATTCTGCAAGCCCCACTGATTTTCAGCGGTAAATCTACTATCTCGAAAACGCCTTTTCCCTGACAGAGATTTAGAAAACGAGTGCAAAGATGCATTTTTTCTGAAAAACAGCCCAAAAATATTTATATTTTTTAACAATACAACCTAAACAAAATAGTATTATAACATTGTTTTATTTTCTTCATTACTGAAATATGCATATCTTTTTAAGCTACAAAAAATACATAACAGTATTTTAATTATCTTTGCAGCCCATATTTATAAGATACAATTTTATGAGCCAAAAGACCGAAATCATATTGATCAATATCTCCGGAGGTGATAAACCGGGAGTAACATCAGCTCTAACACGAATATTAGCACGTTATAACGCTACGATTCTCGACATCGGACAAGCAGACATTCACCACACCTTATCCTTGGGTATTCTCTTTAAAACGACTGATGATAATTCAGGAGAAATAATGAAAGATCTGTTATTCAAGGCTTATGAATTGGAAATAAATATCAAATTTTCTCCGATTAGTGAAAGTGAATATAACAGTTGGGTAAGCCTCCAAGGAAAAAACCGATATATCATCACGATCCTAAGCCGACAAATTACTGCCCGACAAATCGGAGAAGTGACTCGTGTCGTCGCAGAACAGGGATTAAACATCGATGCCATTCAACGGCTTACCGGAAGAATTCCTCTGGACGAATCAGCTCGTAAGCCAAAATCATGTATAGAACTTTCGGTCAGAGGAACTCCGAGAGATAAATCTTCAATGCAATCGAATTTTATGCAATTATCTTCGGAATTAGGTATGGATATATCTTTTCAACAAGACGATATGTTTCGCCGTTGCCGCCGTCTTATATGTTTTGATATGGATTCTACTCTCATCGAAACAGAAGTAATCGACGAATTGGCAATACGTGCCGGAGTCGGTGATGAAGTAAAAGCAATTACCGAATCTGCCATGCGTGGAGAAATCGATTTTTCCGAAAGTTTTGAACGAAGAGTGGCTTTATTAAAGGGACTCGATGTTTCTGTAATGGAAGATATTGCTCAAAATCTTCCTATAACGGAAGGCGTAGATCGTATGATGCAGGTTCTTAAAACAGCAGGATTCAAAATTGCGATCCTTTCGGGAGGATTCACCTATTTCGGAAATTACCTGAAAAAGAAATACGGAATAGATTATGTGTATGCAAACGAATTGGAAATAGAGAACGGTAAGTTAACAGGAAAACACATCGGCGATATTGTTGACGGAAAACGTAAAGCTGAACTATTACGTCTCATCGCACAAGTAGAAAACGTGGATATTGCTCAGACCATCGCTGTCGGTGACGGTGCCAATGACCTGCCCATGCTCAATATAGCTGGCTTGGGAATAGCTTATCATGCCAAACCGAAAGTAAAAGAAAACGCTTCCCAGTCTATCTCAACAATAGGTCTCGATGGTGTACTTTATTTCTTAGGTTTCAAAGATTCCTATATCGGAGACAATAAGATATAAATCAAAAAACTCAAATCCAAGAGGGTGTATCAAAATTGAGAAGATTTGATACATCCTCTTTTTCCCTTTGTTA
>NZ_CEVCIF010000030.1:0-45805 GCF_982245605.1 Coprobacter fastidiosus
TTACCGAAATAAACAATAGCAAAAGGGGCTATCCGACTTTTTGGACAGCCCCTTACACATAAATTAGTACGACCTAAGAACAATGTTTGCTGTAATTCAAATTCTTCGATACAAAAATAATATCGGAATAATGCATCCACAATACCCACATTCGGTGAAAAAACAAGAACTCATTACCCATAAATAGGTATTCAAACATTGTTTTAAACCGATCTTAAAAATCAATGGTAGTAACAATAACTACCCGATTCCACTTATCCTGTTCATAAGGCTGGGCATCTATCCCCAAATATTCGGATATACAGAAAGAAAATATCAGATACGAGATAGAGCAAGAAACGATTCTCGGATTCTTAAAGATGGACAAGCAACAGGTATCCCGTTTTATTGAAATCATGAGAAATAAAAGGGTTGACTATATCTCAAACCGAAAAGGTCCTTGAATTGCTTGGAAAAGAAATCTGAGAAAAGATCGAGTCCGGTGTAAAAATGATGATACAGAATAAAGAACAAAATATCGAGTATTTAAAACAACACGCCAAGACATTGACACCTTCGGAACTCTCAGTGTGCGAGCTGATACTCGATAACAAAAATATTTCGGCTATCAGTGCAATAACGGGCAAATCGGTATCTAACATAACCAGCACACGTTCTCACATACGCAACAAATTGAATCTCAAAAAAGATGAAAATCTTCGGGAAGCGCTACTGAGGATCACGAAACAAAAGAAATAACTCGATACAGAAACGCTATTAGCCGCATACGGTAATCTATTCATAAAGAGTTCAAATTCGGCTCAAATATTTCGAGAATTGCTTTTTGTTTTGATAAAGATATAAAACGTGCAAAAACAGAAAAAGCAGATAATAAAAACGGGATTTAGCAAACTAAATCCCGTTCCATAAAATAATCAATCCAATGATGTTATCAATCTTTTAACTTAGCCGAGATAAATTCCCGATTCAAACGTGCAATGTTCGAAATAGAGATATTTTTAGGACATTCGGCTTCACAAGCTCCGGTATTGGTACAATTTCCAAAACCGAGCTCATCCATCTTAGCAACCATTGCCTTTGCCCGGCGGGTAGCTTCAACCCGTCCTTGCGGCAGTAATGCCAACTGGCTTACTTTAGCCGAAACAAACAACATGGCCGACCCATTCTTACATGCGGCTGCACAAGCTCCACAACCGATACATGCGGCTGCATCCATTGCCAAATCGGCATCTTCTTTAGGTATGGCTATCGCATTAGCATCGGGAACGCCACCGGTATTTACCGAGACGAATCCTCCTGCCTGAATGATTTTATCATAAGCCGAACGATCTACCATCAGGTCACGGATAATAGGGAAACCTGCCGAACGCCAAGGCTCAATGGTGATCGTATCGCCATCATTAAAACGGCGCATATATAACTGACAAGTAGTAGCACCGGTCGCAGCTCCGTGAGGATGACCGTTGATATACAACGAACACATACCGCAAATACCTTCACGGCAGTCATGATCGAAAACGACAGGGTCTTTACCTTCTTTTATCAACTGTTCGTTCAGAATATCCAGCATTTCCAAGAAAGAAGCACCCTGAAAAATATTATTCAGTTGGTAAGTTTCAAAACGGCCTTTTTCTTTCGGACCTTTCTGACGCCAAACCTTAAGGGTTACATTTATATTTTTGTCCATGATAATTCTTTGTTACTGATTATTACTTTTTATAGTTACGGGTTTGAGGAACGACAAATTCATAATTCAACATTTCTTTCAGCATTACAGGGTCTTTATCTTCTCCCTGATATTCCCAGCAAGAAACATAAGAGAATTTATCATCATGACGCAATGCCTCACCCTCTTCAGTCTGGTGCTCTACACGGAAGTGACCACCACAAGATTCTGCACGATCCAAAGCATCATGAGCCATCAATGTACCGATTTCGATAAAATCGGCAAGTCTCAATGCTTTTTCCAGTTCGATGTTCTGATCATTGCCCGAACCCGGAATAAATACATTACTCCAGAACTCTTTCTTCAGATCTTTCAACATCTCGATTGCTTCTTTCAGACCTTTTTCATCACGAGCCATACCGATATGTTCCCACATTATATGACCTAAACGCTTATGTAAAGAATCTACCGATTCTTTTCCTTTTATGCTCATCAATTTATTAATACGAGCTTCAATATTCTTTTCTGCTTCTTCAAATTCGGGCAGATCGGTACTGAAACGAGGTACTTGAATCTGGTCGGCAAGATAATTCTGGATTGTATAAGGCAATACAAAATAACCGTCGGCAAGACCTTGCATCAAAGCAGAAGCTCCCAAACGGTTAGCCCCATGATCCGAGAAGTTTGCCTCTCCGATTGCAAATAGGCCCGGAATAGAGGTCTGCAACTCATAATCTACCCATAAACCACCCATCGAATAATGCAATGCCGGGTAAATCATCATCGGAGTTTCATACGGGTTCTCATCTGTAATTTCTTCATACATATCGAATAAGTTACCGTATTTCTGTTTTACCACTTCTTTACCTAAACGCTTGATAGCATCAGAAAAATCAAGGAATACTGCCAATCCGGTATTGTTTACACCGAAACCGGCATCACAACGTTCCTTGGCGGCACGTGAAGCAACGTCACGCGGAACTAAGTTTCCGAATGCAGGGTAACGACGTTCCAAGTAATAATCGCGATCTTCTTCCGGAATATCTTTTCCTTGTTTCTTCCCAGCCTGCAAAGCTTTTGCATCTTCTATCTTCTTCGGTACCCAAATACGTCCGTCATTACGTAAAGACTCGGACATCAAAGTCAGTTTTGACTGGAAATCTCCATGCACCGGAATACAGGTCGGATGGATCTGTACCATACAAGGATTGGCAAAATAAGCTCCTTTTTTATAGCATTGCCATGCAGCAGAACCGTTAGAAGCCATTGCATTGGTCGACAAGAAGAATGTATTTACATATCCTCCTGTTGCAACGACAACAGCATGTGCAGCATAACGTTCGATTTTACCGGTTACCAAATTACGGGTAATGATACCCCGTGCACGACCATCTACCAACACGACGTCCAACATCTCATGACGGGTAAACATTTTTACTTTACCTTTACCGATCTGACGGCTCAATGCGGAATATGCGCCCAATAACAGTTGTTGACCGGTCTGACCACGAGCATAGAATGTACGGGATACCTGAGCACCACCGAAAGAACGGTTATCTAACAAACCTCCATATTCACGGGCAAAAGGTACTCCCTGAGCTACACACTGATCGATAATATTGTTAGAAACCTCCGCCAAACGATATACATTCGCTTCACGGGCACGATAGTCTCCACCCTTGATCGTATCATAGAAAAGACGATACACGCTATCGCCGTCATTCTGATAGTTTTTCGCAGCATTAATACCGCCTTGTGCAGCAATTGAATGCGCACGACGGGGAGAATCCTGAATGCAGAAATTCAATACGTTAAATCCCATTTCAGCTAATGAGGCGGCAGCCGAAGCTCCGGCAAGACCGGTACCTACGACAATAACATCCAGACGACGCTTATTTGCGGGATTCACCAGTTTTTGGTGAGCTTTATAATTACTCCACTTTTCGGCCAACGGACCTTCAGGGATTTTAGAATCTATTTGAGACATATTTGTTTGTTTTCGTTTGAATTAATATAAAATCTTTATCAAAAGGTCTCTTCCGATTATGCGATAAAACCGAAATAAATCGCAATAAAAGCAAAACCTGCACAAATGATCGTTGCATAAACATTCGAAATCGCTTTCCAACGAGTCAACCACACGTTATTATTCCATCCGATCGTCTGAATAGCACTCCAGAAACCGTGGGTGAGATGAAACCAGATAGCAACGAACCACACCAAATACAAAATAACGAACAACGGATTGCTAAATGTGTCCAGAATCAATTGGTAGCCATCGTGAGGATCAACGCCCAAATCTAAACCTGCAATTTCATTAAACTGCATTTTATACCAAAACTGAGCAAGATGCAGAATAAAGAAAACAACGACGATAATACCCAACACCAGCATGTTTTGAGATGCCCATTCTACCTGTTTAGGTTTGGCAACCACAGCATAACGGTCATTCCCCCGGGCTTTACGATTCTGAATCGTAAGCCAGAATGCATAGATGATGTGCACGACAAAACCCAAAGCTAAGATAAGAGTTCCGACCAATGCGTACCAATTGGCTCCCAAGAACTCACAAACCATGTTGTAGGCTTCCCCGGAGAACACCGCAACAAAGTTCATTGCTAAGTGGAAGGTTAAAAACAAAATGAGGAAAAGCCCGGACAGACTCATGACCAGCTTTCTCCCGATTGAAGAATTGAATAACCACATAGGATTCTAAGTTTTAAGTTATTTATTTATGTTATGTAGATTTACCGCATTTTTACAAATTGCAAAATTAGGTGAATATTGCGTACAAAACAAGTGATTAAAGAATTTTTTCCTTAAATAAAGAAGGCTACCTTAAAAAACTTCCGTACCGGAATAAATATCAATAACAGGCCTCTGTTTAAGCAGATTACAGATTATAAAGATAACAAGAGAATAGATCGAGCTTAGTCCTCAAGTCAAAAAAAAGAATTACAGAGTTTGTTTAAGGAGTCTGTCCGAATCTTCCGACAAAAAATATTATCAGGTCATTTTTGTGTTTTTCCTTGTCAGATGACCCGTTATCATCTTCGTAAAAATGGCCTTGATAGCTTTTTTATCGGGAAATTCGGATAAAGACTTAAAACAAAAAACGGTCTCCCAGCTACAAAAAAAGGAGATGCTTTCTTTGGCATCTCCTTTTTTGAATATGATAAATAATTATTTATCGAAACGATATTAAAGTTTCGGTCCGGCAGCAACCAATGCTTTTCCGGCAGCATTTCCCTCGAACTTAGCAAAGTTCTTGATGAAACGACCAGCCAAATCTTTTGCTTTTTCATCCCACTGAGCAGGATTTGCATAAGTGTCACGCGGATCAAGAATTTTAGGATCAACGCCCGGTAATTCTGTCGGAACAACGAAATCGAAATAAGGAATAACTTTAGTCGGAGCTTTATCGATAGAACCATCAAGAATAGCATCGATAATACCACGTGTATCCTTAATAGAAATACGCTTGCCTGTTCCGTTCCAACCTGTGTTAACCAAATAAGCCTTAGCACCGGTTTTTTCCATCTTCTTCACCAATTCTTCTCCGTATTTTGTCGGGTGCAATGACAAGAAAGCAGCACCGAAACAAGCAGAGAATGTAGGAGTAGGTTCGGTAATGCCACGTTCCGTTCCTGCTAACTTAGCTGTAAATCCAGACAAGAAGTAATATTTAGTTTGTTCTGCATTCAATATAGATACCGGAGGCAATACACCGAAAGCATCAGCAGACAAGAAAATTACTTGTTTTGCATGAGGACCTTTCGAAACCGGTTTTACGATATTTTCGATGTGATAAATCGGATAAGAAACACGAGTATTTTCAGTTACGCTCTTATCTGCAAAATCGATCTTACCGTCGGCAGCGACAGTAACATTCTCAAGCAAAGCGTCACGTTTGATGGCGTTATAAATATCCGGTTCGCTTTCTTTATCAAGATTGATAACTTTTGCATAGCATCCGCCTTCATAGTTGAATACGCCTTCATCGTCCCAACCGTGTTCATCGTCTCCGATCAACAAACGTTTCGGATCTGTCGATAAAGTTGTCTTTCCTGTACCGGACAATCCGAAGAAAATAGCCGAGCTTTTACCAGCCTTGTCGGTATTGGCAGAACAGTGCATCGAAGCGATGCCACGCAACGGATTTAGATAGTTCATGATAGAGAACATACCTTTTTTCATTTCACCGCCATACCAAGTATTAATGATAACTTGTTCTTTAGTAGTCAAGTTAAATACGACTGCAGTCTCAGAGTTCAGACCTAATTCTTTATAATTTTCTACCTTAGCCTTAGATGCATTGTAAACGACAAAATCAGGTTCTCCGAAATTCTTCAACTCTTCTGCTGTCGGACGAATAAACATATTGGTCACAAAGTGAGCCTGCCAAGCAACCTCAACGATGAAACGAACTTTCAGACGAGTAGCCTCGTTAGCACCGCAGAAAGCATCTACAACAAACAATTTTTTGTTTGACAATTCTTTTACAGCGATATTTTTCAGTTCTTTCCAAGCTGCTTCGCTAACCGGTTTATTGTCATTTTTGTATTCTTCAGAAGTCCACCATACTGTATTTTCGCTGGTAGCATCTTTCACAAAAAATTTATCTTTAGGAGAACGGCCGGTATAAACACCTGTCATTACGTTCACAGCACCCAGTTCAGTTACCTGACCTTTTTCAAAACCTACCAAACCCGGTTTGGTTTCTTCTGCGAACAATACGTCGTATGACGGATTGTGCAGGATTTCAGTAGTACCAGTAATACCGTACTTGCTTAAATCTAAATTTGCCATTTTCTTTTGGTTGAATTAAATGATTGACTGAATATAATTAATTATCTCTCTTCTAAATCCGATGCAAAAGTAATATAATTTCGGTACATGGTTACTCTAATTAAAGAAATTTTTCGCTAATTGACTCATTTTTTTATTCCGGATCGGGAAGTTTTAGTTCCCATGTCTGAATTTCACTCGGTCCGGATTTAAGAGTCTCTTTCGAGGGCATTTCCTGTTTCTGCATCGAGAATAGCATACTATCCGACAAATAAAAACGGGAAAACAGATCAGAAGTACCCCCATAGATAACCTGATATAATTTAATTTAAACAGTCCCTTATATCATTTTTCAGAAGTTAATACACTGATTTCTCGCAATAAATATCTATTTTTGCATTCCATTTTAAAAGTTACGAAATGAAGATCGTTAATTTTGCAGAAAAAAATTCGGAACTAAATCGTTTTGTTGCAGAAATACGGGATATACATATCCAGCAAGATCGTCTCCGATTCAGAAAAAATCTGGAAAGAATAGGAGAAGTTATGTCTTATGAAATCAGCAAAGACTTTCGTTATAGCGAAAAACTGGTTACGACTCCATTAGGCACAGCCCGTGTAAACACTGCCGATGACAAAATAGTAATCGGAACGATACTACGTGCCGGAATACCTTATCATCAAGGATTTCTGAACTATTTCGACCGGGCCGAAAATGCATTTGTTTCGGCGTACCGGAAATATAAAGACAAACTGAATTTCGAGATTTTCATAGAATACATTGCCTCTCCGCGTATCGATGGGAAAATTCTGATTCTGACAGACCCCATGTTGGCCACCGGAGGTTCTATGGAACTCTCATACAGAGCTCTGCTCACAAAAGGTGAACCGGAACATATTCACATAGCATCGGTAATAGCCAGTCAAAAAGCGATCGAATATATCACCACCCATTTTCCCGAAGAGAAGACAACGGTTTGGGTCGGAGCTATCGATCCGGATCTTAATGAACACTCTTATATCGTACCCGGATTGGGAGATGCCGGAGATCTGGCTTACGGTGAAAAAGAATAATCATATCAACTTCGTCTAATAAAAGTGCTAAACTCAAAAATCTATGGAGATAACCATTCGTGAAATCTCAGGCAAAAAAGCGCTGAAGAAATATGTACAATTCAATATAGACCTTTATAAAGAAAATCCGTACGCCGTTCCTCCTCTTATTTTTGACGAAATAGGAACATTAAGCCCGGACAAAAACCCGGCATTCGAATTTTGCGAATCGGTCTATTATATGGCCTATGATGAAGAAAAACCAGTCGGACGTATCGCCGGTATTATCAATCATAAGGTAAATGAAAAATGCGGAAAAAAAAGCGCCCGCTTCGGATTCGTAGATTTCATAGACAACACAGAAGTCAGCAGTGCACTATTCAATGCAGTCGAAAAATGGGCTCGTGAAAAGGGAATGGAAGAGATCATAGGGCCGTTAGGATTTACAGATATGGACCCTGAGGGGCTGCTAATCGAAGGATATGACCAGCCCGGAACAATGGTCGCTATCTATAACTATCCTTATTATGTAAATCATATTACCCGGCTCGGATATGAAAAAGATAACGATTGGGTAGAATTCAAAATATATGTACCCGAAGAGATTCCGGTAAAACACAAACGCATATCCGATATCGTTCAAGCAAAATACAAACTGAAAGTATTAAAATATAACAGTATAAAAAAAATAGTCAAGGACTATGGACGCAAGATATTCGAACTTATAAATCAGGCATACGCCGACCTATATGGATATTCGGCATTATCTGAAAAACAGATCGACTATTATGTAAAAATGTACGTTCCTATGGTAAGGCTCGAAAACGTGTCCCTCATTGTCAATGAAAAAGAGGAACTCGTTGGTGTAGGAATCGCCATTCCGTCCATGACAAAGGCTCTACAAAAAGCTAAAGGAAAACTCTTCCCATTCGGATTTATTCATATTTTAAAAGCTCTTCGTGGTAAAAACGATGTTGTAGATCTTCTTCTTGTCGCCCTTCGCCCCGATTACCAAAATACAGGAGCGAATGCATTGTTATTCTCCGACTTGATTCCCGTATTTATAAAAAACGGATATAAATATGCCGAAAGTAATCCTGAATTGGAAGAAAACGGGAAAGTTCAGTCTCAATGGCAATATTTTGAAAACGTGCAACACAAACGCCGTCGTGCTTATAAAAAGCGATTATAAACCGACTAAGAGGCTATCTGAATTTTAAACAATCTACAATAATTTAAAAATCAACGGGAAAGCCAATAAGACTTCCCGTTTTTATTATATTATTTCCCTTTATAAACTATCGGGCAAGAGCCTTTATAATACAGCAAAAAAGAGAATATTTTAGGGAATGGATTATTTTAGAAGTATTCTCTTTCATTTTTTGACGAAAATTAACTACCTTTGTCCCCTCTTAAAAATAAAAGCTAATCGGTGAAAATTAAAAACAGATTAAATAAAGATATGGATAGCAAATTAGATTTCCATCCACGCTTGTTCAGTGCGTTAAAAAATTATTCTAAAGAAAAATTTATGGCCGATCTCATGGCCGGAATTATAGTCGGAATCGTAGCTCTTCCATTAGCTATAGCTTTCGGTATAGCTTCCGGAGTAAGTCCGCAGCAAGGGCTTATCACAGCCATTATCGGAGGTTTTATCGTCTCTTTTCTTGGAGGAAGTTCGGTACAAATCGGAGGACCGACAGGAGCATTTATCGTAATCGTTTACGGAATTATTCAATCTTTCGGAATAGAAGGATTGGCAATAGCCACAGCCATGGCGGGAATCATATTATTGCTGATGGGAATATTCAAACTCGGAACGATTATCAGATTTATCCCCTATCCTATCGTAATCGGCTTTACGAGCGGTATTGCTTTAACGATCTTCACGACACAGATCAAAGATCTGTTCGGTCTTACGATGGAATCAGTACCGGCAGATTTCATATCTAAATGGATCGCCTACTTCCAAAGTTTCGGAACAACGAACTTCTGGTCTCTTGGAATAGGACTTATAAGCATATTGCTGATTATCATAACCCCGAAATTATCTAAAAAAATTCCCGGGTCATTGGTCGCCATCATCATTATGACAATCATTGCTTATGTATTGAAACATCATTTCGGAATTACCGGAATCGAAACGATCGGAGACCGTTTTACGATCGACTCTTCTTTACCGCAACCGGCCGGTTTACAAATCAATATGGAAACGATCAATCAACTGTTACCGGCAGCTTTTACAATAGCGATGCTCGGAGCTATCGAATCATTGCTGTCGGCAACCGTGGCGGACGGAGTTACCGGAGATAGACATAATTCGAATACGGAATTAATCGCACAAGGTGCGGCAAATATCGTTTCTCCGATCTTCGGAGGAATCCCCGTAACCGGAGCAATAGCCCGTACGATGACAAACATCAATAACGGAGGTATTACTCCTATTGCCGGAATCATTCATGCGATAGTACTGCTGCTTATATTATTATTTCTCGCTCCTCTTACCACTCATATACCGATGGCTTGCTTAGCCGGGGTATTGATTATTGTCTCATATAACATGAGTGAATGGAGGACCGTAAAATCAATGATGAAAAATCAAAAAGCGGATATTGCCGTATTGTGGGTAACTTTGATATTGACCGTTATTTTCAATCTGACAATAGCAATCGAGATCGGGTTATTGCTTGCTGTACTCTCATTCCTTCGCCGAGTGACGGAAAACACCCATATTTCTGTATTACGCAATGAGCTGGATCAAAGTGCGAATAAGACGGAAACGCTGTCGGAAGAGCAACTCTCTCTCGAAAAAGGGGTCGAAGTATATGAAATCGACGGGCCGTTTTTCTTCGGTATTGCCAATAAATTCGACGAACAGATGCGTATCTTGGGAGATAAACCGTTGGTTCGTATCATTCGTATGAGGAAAGTTCCGTTCATCGACTCTACCGGAATACACAACCTCGAAATATTTATCAACTCTTCTCGTAAAGAAAACATTCATGTCATCTTGTCGGGCGTAAACCCCACCGTACATGCATCGCTGGAACGAATGGGTGTCGAGGCCTTATTAGGAGACGAATATATATTCGATAACATACATAAAGCTGTTGCTAAAGCCAATATAATGGCTTCAGAGCTAAAAGCTCAACCTAAATAACCCAAAAAATTCCATAGAAAACAAGAAAACAGCCCTTTGCTTTTTAAAAGCAAAGGGCTGTTTTCTTATCTATCACAAAACTCGTCTATTCCCAAATTTTCCATTTTGCAAGTCCGTTATTCCACATCTCATTAAGGTCCTTCTTATCTTTCAGCGTATCCATAGGTTTCCAGAATCCTTCATAACGATAAGCACTCATCTGTCCCTCTCTGGCCAAACGTTCCATCGGTTCTCGTTCCCATACAGTCATATCGCCTTCGATATAATCGAATACCTGAGGTTGACAAACAAAAAATCCGGCACTGATCCACAAACCGTCACCTTTCGGCTTCTCGGCAAAAGAGGCAACACTATTATTCGGGCCCAAAGTCACAGCTCCGAAACGTCCAGTAGGTTGAACCGTAGTAACAGTGCACAAACGGCCGTTTTCCTTATGGAATTTCAATAAATCGGCAATGTTTATATCCGACACACCGTCACCATAAGTCAGCATAAAAGGTTCATCACCGATATACGGCTTGATACGCTTGATACGTCCGCCGGTCATCGTCTCATTACCGGTATCTATCAAAGTTACCTTCCACGGTTCGCTCGTCGTATTTAAAGTTTGTACCGTATTATTGCCCAAATCGATCGTTATATTCGCTCTGTGCATAAAATAATTTACAAAGAACTCTTTAATAACATATCCCTTATACCCGAGACAAATGACAAACTCATCGATTCCATAATGCGAATAACATTTCATAATATGCCAAAGAATCGGCATACCTCCGATTTCTACCATAGGCTTCGGCTTTACATCCGTCTCCTCACTGATACGTGTACCGAGCCCACCTGCTAATATTACAGCCTTCATGTATATTTAATTTTTTAAAATAGTCAAAATAAAGGAGATCCCGTATTTCTATAATATCGGTGATACCTCCGATAATATTTATTGAGTCTATTCGGATATCTCGAATAAAAGAAAAAACGCAACTCATTTCCCGGAGCAAAATACCGGATATAGTCATAACACTCTTTATATATTTCAGGAGTAAGCGAACCAACCACACGCTGACGCTTCAGATGATGGGCAGAATATAAATGGTTCTTTTTCCCCAATACTCTTATACAACGCAATTTGGCTTTTTTAGAATAAGAACTATCCGGCAAAGCTAAAACCGTCTTAGTCCAAAGAACTCCATAAATATGAAATACACCTCTCGGATTACGGGAATTATCGCGTGAAAGAGATGATTCGCTCAGCAAATCCAAACCGCTCCAAAATACCGAGATACGGTCTAATCGGGAAAGCGTCTCGAATACGATATTGAAACTAAAAAAATAAGGATTTCGACATTTCTCAAAATCCGCAATATCAATAATCTTACGAGAAAAAATAACAGCTCCGGAATAAATCAGACACCATCCGAGATCATGTAAAAAAGCATTCGCATCGTTATAAACACGGGAAGGTATCCCGAACGAACGCTTATTACAAGCGATAACATATAAATCGGGAGTCTGATTACTCAAGGTATTTATAACAGAACATAAATAACTACCATTCAACCGATTAATATCCCGAATAACCCAACAATAAGGAGTACTGGGCAATTTCAACGCCTTCTCGAAAAGAGCATCGTTATCTAACTGTCTATCCAAACGGACGTAAGACAAACCCTCATAACGATCAGAATAACCGGCGACAACCCCTTGTGTATTATCCGAAGAACAATTATCGATAATAAGAAGACGAATATGATACAAACTTATCTTGGGAATCATATCCTCCAACATATCACAAAGAATAACCACTTGATTGCAAGTAGGTACACATATCGTCAACAAATCGTATCCATCAAGATTCATCCCCGAACACAATGTTTAGATTACGATGCAAAGGTAATGATTTCATTCTAAATACGGTCTAAACCGAACAATATAAACATCGACATCACCCCCTTTATCTCTCCTTTTTCATAAAGAAAGCCCGTTCCTCAGGAGAAAATTTCTCAATTGCATACCGGAGCATAGTTCTCGGCATTATTTGATAACGAGATTCCAAGAAATGTAGAAGAACCGTCTTATCTCGTTTTCCGACTTCCCTCAACATCCATCCTACAGCCTTTTGAATCAGGTCATGCGGATGTCGCAACAACTTATCCGCCAAATGTAAGGTATCTTCAAATTGTTTTTCCCGGATATATTTCCATGTCGCTACTATCGAAATTCGTTGTTCCCATAAATAACCGCTCTCAGCCAAACGATATAAAGGAGTACGATCTTTATCTCTCAAATATTCTCCGACGATTTGATAAGCAGACAAGTCGACCAAATCCCAGTTGTTTATTTTATCGGTATTCGACAAGTACAAATCAAAAATCCCTTTCCGACGCTGTTCGTCACTTTTAGGAAATTGAGCGACCCAAATCAAAAGAGCCAGTAATCGACATTCATGAATGTCGTCCGACAACAACGGAAGGACATCCTCCGGTGCAATATGTACATATCGCTTTGCAACAGACCTCGTTTTCGGGACAGGAATCCCGACAAACTTATCTCCCTCGCTATATGCTCCTTTTGCCGTTTTAAAAAAGCCTCGCAACACAGAAGCTTTCTCTGGATCGGCAAATACAAGCAAACTTTCCCTTATCTCTTTTGCTACCGACATATTTCCGTTAATCTATGCGATTTACTTTAGCAACCGGTCCTCCTTCAAAAAAATGAATAATATTCCTTGATACAAAAGCGGCCATTTCATTACGCACCTCAAACGTTTGAGTTCCGGTATGCGGATTCAAAACGACATTATCCATCGATAACAGCTCCTCTGAAGGATAATCCCCGAATTCAAAAACATCCAATCCGGCTCCCCATATTACTTTTTCACGTAGCGCTTTAACTAAAGCTTTTTCATCGACCAAAGGACCTCTTGCCGTATTAATTAGAATCGAAGTCGGTTTCATCAAAGAAAGCTCCCTTTCTCCTATCAAATGATAAGTCTCCGTCGTATATGGCGCATTTACCGAAACGACATCGGAAACTCGCAATAACTCATCCAAAGACAAATAAACAGCTTTATACTTATTCTCTATCGTTTCTGCGACCCGATGACGATTACAATAAACGATCTTCATTCCGGCCACAACCGCCCGTCGGGCTAACGCTTGTCCGATACGTCCCATACCGATAATACCGATCGTACCGCCATACAGAGAATGTCCCAGGTTCTCCAATAATCCGACCTTTACCTCTCCTATTCGAAGACGCCTGTCCAACTCCGAAATACGTCGACTGACAGCCAACAGCAATCCCATAGCCTGATCTGCGGTAGGCTCTGTTACCGGATCGGGAGTATTCGTGACCTGAATACCTTTCTGCGTTGCATAAGGAATATCGATATTGTCATATCCCACTGCATAATTGGAAATTATTTTCAACTTCACACCGGCATCCATCAACTGTTTATCTACCGGAAAATTAAACATCGATTGCAATGCGTCATACTCCGGAATCATTCGTAAAACCTCTTCATAAGTAAAAGATTCTGCTCCGTCCGGAGGAAAAGTGACGTCATACTTCTCGACTAACTCTGCATAACCGCTCCGAAACATATTATATGTTACCAAGACTTTTTTCTTCATATATGATTTTAATTTTTAGATTATCTCTACACAGACAATAATACTACCCGTCAAACCCAAACTTAACACGGTCTAATTCTTACATTGTCTATCTCAGATATAGCAAACCCGACAATGCATTTTTATTTCACTTCGAACAAGATTAAACATAGGTCTTATCCTGAAATGAGAATTTTCAAAAGTATAAAAAAATGCTATACAAAAGCCTCCGCCTTTTATTTTTTATATTCTTGCGAGTCTGTTTAAATTTTGCTCGGTCTGATTCGAAAATCAAAACCGGGAAACAAACCAAAAGAAACCGCAAAGATGTTCTGATAATATTTTCTTATCGGAAAATTTAGACAAGCCCTTGAGAAAGTTGCATTTCATAACATTTGTAAAATACAACTTTATTCCTCATTTTCCTTAAAATAAATCGGACAGAAATACGGGAAATCCGTAATTAAGCAATTCTGGAGAAGATAAATTTTCAATAAATACCTATTTAACAGCATATTATAACAGAAATACAACAACCATTTTTTTTCTCAAATAAATCTGCCATCAATTTATTTAACTTCAAATATGCCGTATTCGCACAAAATATATAAATTTGTTCACATCACGTAAAAATTATCCCCATGGTCTTAAATTATATTTGGATCTCTTTTTTCCTGATTGCTTTTGGAGTTGCAGTAATTCAATCTGTATTTTTCGGGAATCTGACAATTTGGAACGATATCATGAATTCTTCGTTTACTTCAGCCAAAACGGCTTTCGAAATATCATTAGGGCTTACCGGGGTTCTATCTTTATGGCTGGGGTTAATGAAAATAGGAGAACGAGGAGGTATCATCGCCTTATTCTCCCGACTTATCAGCCCTCTTTTTTGCAGACTTTTCCCTGACCTTCCCAAGAACCACCCGGCATTCGGATCTATCTTCATGAATGTTTCTGCAAATATGCTGGGGCTCGATAATGCGGCAACACCCCTCGGTCTGAAAGCAATGAAAGAAATGCAAGAGATAAATCCCGATAAAGAGACGGCAAGCAATCCGATGATCATGTTTCTTGTATTAAATACTACCGGACTGACTTTAGTCCCTTTAGGAGTAATGGTATACAGGGCACAAATGGGAGCAGCCAATCCTTCTGACATATTTCTGCCTATATTGATAGCAACATATTGCTCCACATTAGCCGGGCTTATCGCAGTATGCCTTAAACAAAAAATAAATTTATTTGATCGGGTAATCATGGGTTCTATTTTGGGACTTACCGCCATAATCGGTTCTATACTTTACTTTTTTGCCGGACTTCCTCAAGAAAAAGTATCTCTATATTCCCAATTCGGAGCAAATTGTCTATTATTTTGTATAATCATCAGCTTCATAATTGCAGGAATACGAAAAAAAATAAACATATACGACGCATTTATAGAAGGCGCAAAAGAGGGATTCAAAACTGCAGTTACAATCATACCCTATTTAGTAGCGATGTTAGTCGCCATAGCTATTTTTAGAGCTTCCGGAGCTATGGACTTCATAATATCCGGAATAACAGCAGGTATCAATGCTTGCGGTATCGATTCCGATTTTGTAGGAGCGCTCCCCACTGCACTCATGAAACCGTTAAGCGGTAGTGGTGCTCGGGGAATGATGGTTGATGCGATGAACACATACGGAGCAGACTCTTTTGTCGCCCGTGTAGCTTCAACGATACAAGGATCGACAGACACGACATTTTATATTCTGGCGGTATACTTCGGAAGCGTAGGTATCCGCAATACCCGCTATTCTGCCGGGTATGGACTTTTTGCCGATCTCGTAGGAATCATTGCAGCTATCGTTGTTGCATATATCTTTTTTAAATAGTTGCTTCTCAAGATACCGAATAAACGTTTTTTCGTATTATCAGGCATCTATGTACAGGATAAAGCCCTATCTTTGTAATTTCGTTTATAATCTCAAAGATAATAGGAACATGGCTATTACATTCTTTGCCGAAGGGGTAAAGCTTCCGGCAATAAAAAAAAGAGAAACCGGAGACTGGATAAAAAATGTAGCCGGAATATATGGCAAAAAATGCGGTGATATCTCATACATTTTTTGCTCGGACGAGAAAATATTAGAAATAAATAGAGAATATCTCGATCACGACTATTACACAGACATCATTACATTCGATTACACCGAAAAAAATCGTATCAGCGGGGATATATTTATCAGCATCGATACGGTGAAGAGCAATGCCGATGAATTTAAAGTATCATACGAAGAAGAATTGCATAGAATCATAATACACGGGATATTACATTTATGTGGAATCAACGACAAAGGGCCGGGAGAAAGAGAGATAATGACTCAAAAAGAAAACGAAGCTCTTGCTCTTTTGTCTGACAAAAAATGACCTGTTTATAAACAAATACAGCAAAATGACTTTCAAGTACGACGTAATTGTTGTTGGAGCCGGACACGCCGGATGCGAGGCTGCTTGTGCAGCCGCAAATTTAGGTTCAAAAACCCTGCTCATTACAATGGATATGAATAAAATCGCACAAATGAGTTGCAATCCGGCTATCGGTGGTATTGCAAAGGGACAGATTGTGCGGGAAATAGACGCACTGGGAGGTAACACCGGAATCGTAACCGACAAGACGGCGATACAGTTCAGGATGCTCAACCGCTCTAAAGGACCTGCCATGTGGAGTCCTCGAGCACAAAGCGACCGGGAAAAGTTCATCCACACATGGAGAGAAATAATCGAAAATACAGACAATCTGTATCTATGGCAAGATTCGGTAAAAGAGTTGGTCATAAAAAATAATACGGTAACCGGAGTTCTTACAAACATGGATGTCCAGTTTTCAGCAAAATCCGTAGTTATCACTTCCGGAACTTTCATGAACGGACTAATACATATCGGAAAGACTCAACTGCGAGGAGGTAGAATTTCTGAACCTGCATCGTACGGAATCACCGAACAATTATCTGAATTAGGAATCACTGTCGGGCGAATGAAAACAGGGACTCCAGTACGAATAGACGGGAGAAGCGTCCATTTCGAATTAATGACAGAACAACTGGGAGAAAACGACTTCCATAAATTTTCATATTTAGATTTTGAGCCGCGCAAATTAAAACAACAAAGCTGCTGGGCGACATATACGAACGAAGAAGTGCATCGGATACTCCGTCAAGGACTACCCGATTCTCCCCTATTTAACGGACAAATCAAAAGTATCGGGCCACGCTATTGTCCCAGTATCGAGACAAAAATCGTCACATTCCCCGATAAAACAGAACATCAATTATTTTTAGAACCGGAAGGTGAAACCACCCGAGAATTTTATTTGAACGGATTTTCATCTTCTTTACCACTGGAAATTCAACTGAATGCTCTGCAAAAAATACCGGCATTTAAAGACATTCAAATCTATCGTCCGGGATATGCGATAGAATACGATTATTTTGATCCGACGCAACTTTTGCATAATCTCGAAACAAAAAAAATCAAGAATCTTTTCTTTGCCGGACAGGTAAACGGAACGACCGGATATGAAGAAGCTGCAGGACAAGGTATAATTGCAGGAATAAATGCCCATATCAACTGCCACGGGGGAAATCCGTTCATTTTAGCTCGGAACGAAGCATATATCGGAGTATTAATCGATGATTTGGTAACAAAGGGCGTAGATGAACCTTACCGAATGTTTACATCCAGAGCCGAATATCGCATTTTACTTCGTCAAGACGATGCAGATATGCGTCTTACCGAAAAATCTTATAATTTAGGATTAGCTTCTACCCAAAGGCACAGTCTTCTCATCGAGAAAAAAGAGCATATCAATCATCTTATAGAATTCGCAAAAAACTATTCCGTAAAGCCTCAATACATAAATAGCGGCTTAGAGCAACTCGGAACATCCCCGTTAAAACAAGGAATAAAACTGATCGACTTAATTTTACGGCCTCAATTATCCATTTCTAAAATTGCAGAACTAATCCCTGCCCTACATAAAGAAATCGATAAAATCAAGAATCGTAAAGATGAAATCATAGAAGCTACGGAAATTCGAATAAAATATGAAGGATATATCGATCGTGAAAAAATGATTGCCGATAAAATATCTCGTCTTGAGAATATTCGAATAAAAGGGAAATTCGACTATAATTCGATAAAACAACTTTCGACTGAAGCAAGACAAAAGCTCGACAAAATCGATCCGGAAACAATTGCTCAGGCTGCTCGAATCCCGGGAATTTCGCCAAGCGACATCAATATTTTATTGGTATTATCCGGAAGATAACTTTTAGTTCCACGTGAAACAATAGAAAGAAACCCTTTAAATAAACAATATAAACATCAATAAAACAACAAGATAAAACAAACCATGAGCATCGAAAACATTAAAGAAAAGATCAGGGATGTAAAAGACTTTCCACAAAAAGGAATCATCTTCAGAGATCTCACAACAGTATTTAAAGACAAAGACTGTCTACATGCCCTTAGTGAAGAACTGACAAAACTATATAAAGAAAAAGGGATAACAAAAGTTGTAGGGATAGAATCCAGAGGGTTCATAATGGGCCCGATTATCGCCAACAATTTAGGGGCAGGATTTGTTACATTAAGAAAACCGGGAAAACTTCCTGCCGAAACATGGAGTGAAAGCTATGAAAAAGAATATGGTACCGACACAATCGAAATACATAAAGATGCGCTCAATTCAGAAGACATAATTGTATTGCATGACGATCTGCTGGCAACCGGTGGGACAATGCTGGCTGCATACAAATTAGTAAAACGGTTTAATCCTAAAAAAGTCTATGTAAATTTTATCGTAGAACTGGAATTTTTAAAAGGAAGAGATGTTTTTCCTCCTGAAGTAGAAATCGAAGCTCTCATTAAATACTAAATGGCAGAAACAACAAGCGAACATATTAAAAGCATCATTGCCCTCCTACCCGAAACTCCTGGCGTGTACCAATATTTCGATAAAGAGGGCAAAATTATTTATGTCGGGAAAGCAAAAAATTTAAAACGCAGAGTATCTTCCTACTTCAATAAAGTTCATGACTCGGTAAAGACGAATGTTTTAGTGCGGAATATTCGCGATCTAAAATATATCGTAGTAAAAACCGAAGAAGATGCCCTACATCTTGAAAACAGCCTGATCAAGGAATACAAACCCCGATATAATGTTTTATTGAAAGATGATAAAACATACCCATGGATCACCGTTCGCAATGAGCATTTCCCCAGAGTATTCTTAACCCGAAAAGTTATAAAAGACGGCTCTAAATATTATGGTCCGTATGCAAATGTGCATTTAGCAAAAACCGTTCTTGAGCTTATTCGTACACTCTATCCGATACGCACGTGCCCGCATAACCTTACTCCGGAAAACATTCGTCGGGGAAAATTCAAGATTTGTCTCCAATATCACATCAAAAATTGCAAAGGCGCATGTGAAGGCCTTGAAGAGGAAAAGACCTATTTAGAATATATTTCTCAAGTAAAACAGATTCTTAACGGCAATATACAGCAATTAAGCGAACACTTGTTACAAGAGATGGGGAAACTCTCGGAAAACCTGAAATTCGAAGAAGCTCAAGTCTTAAAAGAGAAATACCTCTTATTAGAAAAATACCGGGCAAAATCAGTCATTGTAAGCACGACAATACATAACATCGACATATTTTCTTACGATGAAGAGGATGATGCCGCATTCGTGAATTACATGCATATCCGCAACGGTTCGATCGTACAAAGTTTCACAATCGAATACAAGAAAAGGCTTGATGAAGCAAAAGAAGATATTCTTGCATTGGGAATCGCAGAATTACGTACTCGCTTTAAGAGTCTGTCTCGTGAAATAGTCGTTCCGTTTCTACCTGATCTTGAATTTGAAAATGTAGAATTTATCGTTCCTCAACGCGGAGACAAGAAAAAATTACTCGAAATATCGGAGCAAAATGTAAAACAATACAAAATCGACAAGCTAAAACAGACAGAAAAGCTTAATCCCGAGCACCGCAGCATGAAGCTGCTTAAAGAAATACAAAAAGAACTCTGCATGAATAAACCTCCTGTACATATCGAATGCTTCGATAATTCGAATATTCAGGGTAGTGACGCTGTTGCTGCATGCGTCGTATTCAAAATGGGTAAACCGGCAAAAAAAGAATACCGTAAATACAACATAAAAACTGTCGTAGGCCCGGATGATTATGCCTCGATGAAAGAGGTCGTCAGACGCCGTTACCAGCGCCTAATCCGAGAAGAAGCACCTCTTCCCGATCTCATCATTGCAGATGGAGGAAAAGGTCAAATGGAGATAATCAGAGAAGTAATAGAAGATGAACTGCACCTTGAAATTCCTATCGCCGGATTAGTAAAAAATGACCGACACAGAACCTCCGAACTTCTATTCGGGTTTCCCCCCAAAGTAATTGGAATAAAAGTTCAAAGCCAACTTTTCAGACTATTGGAACAGATACAAAATGAAGTACACCGGTTTGCCATTACATTTCATAAAGACAAACGAAGTAAACGCCAAATCGCATCTGCGTTCGATAATATAAAAGGCATAGGAGATAAAACAAAGACCGCCCTCCTGAAAGAATTTAAAAGCATGAAACGAGTTAAAGAAGCGAGTTTCGAAGAGATAGCAAGCATAATCGGTAAAGCCAAAGCCAAAATAATAATACAAAATCTCAACTCTCAACATTAATGAATAAAATAAACATAAGAAATTTTGAACAGTTTTTTTAGCATTAATCAAGTCTGATTCGGGAATTTTTTCGAGAGAGTTTTTTTGTTTTTACAAGAGAGATAGCAGTCTAAACTGACAAATGAAAACAGAAAAAGCAGACCGAAAGAAAAAGCAAAGATACCCTGATTGCATTTTTTATCGGAAAATTTAGACTGGCTCTTAAAACTTTATTCGTAACTTTGTATTAATAGAGCAATAAGAAGTCGATATGAGAATCTTAATACAACGGGTAAAACGGGCTTCCGTAACTATTAGCGGAAAAATAAAATCAAAAATAGATACAGGACTGCTGATTTTGGTCGGAATTGAAGAAGCCGACACAAAAGAAGATGCAGAATGGTTGGCAAAAAAAGCGACATCCTTACGTATTTTCGATGATGAAAACGGCATTATGAACCGATCGGTAAAGGATATTGGCGGATCAGTACTCATTGTAAGCCAATTTACTTTGCACGCATCAACCAAAAAAGGAAATCGTCCCTCATATATCAAAGCGGCAAAACACGAGCATGCAATACCTATGTACGAAGCCTTATGTCACTACACAGAACAAGAAATCGGAAAATCCGTAGCGACAGGAGAATTTGGTGCCGACATGCAAGTAGAATTGGTCAACGACGGACCTGTAACAATCTGGATAGACTCTAAAAATAAAGAATAACCATGACCATCGAAGAAGCTCAAATCACTGTAGATCAATGGATAAAAGAGTTCGGAGTAAAATATTTCAGTGAACTCACCAATATGGCGATTCTTACAGAAGAGGTAGGAGAAGTCGCCCGTATTATTTCCCGTAAATATGGAGATCAATCATTCAAAGAAAGCGATAAAGAACGTGATCTCGGAGACGAAATGGCCGATGTTTTATGGGTACTTCTATGCCTTGCCAATCAAACAGGAATAAACCTCACGGAAGCATTCGAGAAAAATCTCCTAAAAAAAACAAATCGGGACAAAGAGAGACACATCAATAATCCTAAACTATACTAATTATGGACAAGTACAACGAAGCTCTTCAAAACTACAACACCAATCTGAACGATGATGTAGTGAAACAAGAAGTAGAACAGATCCTTCGGGAAAATCTATCGAAATACAGCAATACGGATGTTTATAAATTCCTTTTCGGCTGTATAGATCTGACTTCCCTCAACACAACCGACACAGCACAACATATCACGAATTTTACAAAACGGGTAAACGATTTCGAAAATGAACATCCCGAAATGAATAACGTTGCCGCGATATGTGTATATCCCAATATGGCAGGAACAGTCCGCATGAATCTGGAAGTGTCCGATGTAAATATCGCTGCCGTTTCGGCAGGATTCCCCTCTTCTCAGACCTTTACCGAAGTAAAAGTTGCAGAAACGGCATTAGCTGTTGCCGATGGAGCTGATGAAATAGATATTGTGATCAATGTCGGGAACTTTTTAGCGGAAGAATACGAAGAAATGTGCGATGAAATCGAAGAAATCAAACACTCTTGCAGAGATGCACACCTGAAAGTAATTCTTGAAACCGGAGCGCTGAAAACAGCCTCAAACATAAAAAAAGCTTCTATATTGGCGATCTATTCAGGAGCAGACTTCATTAAAACTTCAACAGGAAAAATGGAACCGGCGGCAACCCTCGAAGCTGCTTATGTCATGTGCCAGGCAATCAAAGAATATTACGATAAAACCGGAACAATGATCGGATTCAAACCGGCCGGAGGAATATCTACCACAGAAGATGCCGTAAAATATTATTGCATTGTCGCCGAAGTTCTCGGAGAAAAATGGTTGGATAAAAAATATTTCCGTTTAGGTGCCAGTCGTTTAGCAAACAATTTGTTAAGCTCCATAGCCGGAAGCCCGGTCAAATTTTTCTAAATACAAAAAAGAGAGGGATACTTTTCCGAATAGAAGTATCCCTTTTTATTTCTCTCAAATATTCTATTTTCAGTTACTTTGTTCTATCGATCGTATAATCTAAAATAGCTTTTAGAGAAGTCACAACGGGATTTTCGCCAAAAGAAGCCAAAGCCGCATAGCCTTCTGTTCGTAAACGCTCCATAACCTTCTTAGCATACTCTATCCCTCCATGAGATTTTGCAAATTCGGTCAACTTATCGATATCCTTAGCGGATAATTCTTTTTGCCTCAAAATTGCCATTACCTCATCCCTTTCAACATCCGTAGCGTTCCGAACCGCAAAAATCAAAGGTAGAGTAACTTTGCCCTCCCTCAAATCATTTCCGGTAGGTTTACCAATAGTATCATCCGAAAAATAGTCGAACGTATCGTCCTTTATCTGAAAACAAAGCCCCAGTTTCTCTCCGAAAACCATTAATTGTTCGATAGCTTCAGAAGATGCACCATTCGATAAAGCCCCCATTTTCATACAGGAGATAAACAAGGACGCCGTTTTCTGACGGATTACATTAAAATAGGCTTCTTCATTCAAAACATGATCTTGAGCTATCGAAAGTTGGTCGATCTCTCCTTTCGCCAATTCCTGACCTAAAAATCCCAGCGTATTAATAACCTCCAGAATCCCGGTAGAAATAGAACGCTTCAACGCACAAGAGACAAAATAATCACCTACCAGCACTGCTATACGATTATCCCAAACTCCATTAATCGTGGGCTTTCCTCGACGTTGCTTCGATTCATCGACAACATCATCGTGTATAAGACTGGCATTATGCAAAAGTTCTATAGCAGCAGCAGCATCGATAGTAACAGCATTGATTTTCCCAAATAAACGGGCACTCAACAACACCAACATAGGACGTATTTGCTTGCCTTTCGTTCCGAGAAAATAATCAACAACGGTATTCATCATCGGACTGCTTGTATTCAACGTCTCTGCCAAAGTCCGGTTCAGAATCTCCAATTCATCAAGAATAGGCTGCTGTATAATAGATAGTTTATCCATATTATTTTAATGATGTGCAAAAATAGCAATAAAACAAAAGAATATCCATATTTATTGTAAATTTACCGGGAAATAAGGGAAATTTTTTCCCGATATAAAAACAAAGTACATTAAAAACAGCCTGCAAATGCAAGAAAAAAAGCTATTTTTACTGGATGCCTACGCACTCATCTACCGCTCATATTACGCATTCATCAAAAATTCGAGAATCAACTCTAAAGGAGTAAATACCTCCGCTATATTCGGATTTGTAAATACGTTGGAAGACGTACTGAAAAAAGAAAATCCTTCCCATATTGCAGTAGGATTCGATCCCAGTGGTCCGACTTTCAGGCACGAAGCATATGAGCTTTATAAAGCACAGAGAGAAGAAACTCCGGAGGTAATAAGACAATCCGTACCTATTATAAAAGAAATTATCAAAGCCTACAATATACCTATCATAGAAGTTCCCGGTTTCGAAGCCGATGATGTCATAGGCACACTGGCCAAGCTGGCTGAAAAAGAAGGGTTCGATACGTATATGATGACCCCGGATAAAGACTACGGGCAATTGGTCAGTCCTCACATTTTTATCTACAAACCCAAATTCGGAGGAGGAGATTTCGAAGTACGCGGAGTTGAAGAAATAAAACAAAAATTCTCCATCGAACGTCCTGAACAGGTTATCGATATACTCGGGCTTATGGGCGATGCGTCAGACAATATCCCGGGATGTCCCGGCGTAGGAGAAAAAACAGCGATAAAACTGGTCAATGAATTCGGCTCTATCGAAAATTTACTTTGCTGTACCGATCAGTTGAAGGGTGCGTTACGCAAAAAAGTAGAAGAAAACAAACAACAAATAGAATTTTCCAAATTTCTGGCAACGATAAAAACAGACGTCCCCATAATTTTCAATGAAAAAGAATTATTACGAGAAGCGATAAACGAAACTCGATTACGGGAAATTTTCGAGGAACTTGAATTTAGAAATTTAGCAGATCGAGTATTAGGTACAACAGTTAATAAAACAACTGTTTCAAAAACACCTATTCAAGCTTCTCTCTTTGACGTATTTCCGGACGAGAATACAGAAGAAGAAAAATATTCGATTCTCAGTGAGTTAAAAACCATAGAACATGACTATCAAATAATTGATAATGAGAACAAAATATCTGATTTAATAACCGAATTAGAAAATGCGGAATATTTTGCTTTTGACACAGAAACTACCGGAATCGATCCGATATCGGCCGAATTGGTAGGAATGTCATTTGCATTACAAGAAAATAAAGCATTTTATGTTCCTATCCCGACAGAACGGGATAAAGCGAATCAACTTGTAAATAAATTTAAAAATGCATTAGAAAATACAAACTCATTAAAAATAGGTCAAAATATAAAATACGACTATATCGTATTGAGAAATTATGGAATCACTGTAAAAGGGAAATTCTTCGACACAATGGTAGCCCATTATTTATTGCAGCCCGAACAACGCCATAACATGGACTACTTGGCTGAAGTTTATCTCAAATACAAAACCGTACACATTGAAGAACTTATCGGTCCTAAAGGAAAAAATCAGCTATCAATGCGTCAAGTGCCGATCGAAAAGATCAGTGAGTATGCCGCCGAAGACGCAGATATAACACTAAAACTAAAAAATGTCTTCGAAAAGGAATTAAAAAAAGAAGGTCTCGAACCCCTCTTCTACTCCATCGAAATGCCGTTAATACGAGTATTGGCAGAGATGGAAATCACCGGAGTCAGAGTCGATACCGAAGCTTTGCGCCAATCTTCGATTCTACTTACCGAAAAAGTTCTGCAACTCGAACAGGAAATTTATCAATTGGCAGGAACAGAATTCAATGTCAGTTCGGCACGACAAGTAGGAGAAGTTTTGTTCGAACGTCTTAAAATCGATGAAAAAGCCAAAAAAACAAAAACCGGACAATATTCTACGACCGAAGAAATTCTGGAAAAACTCCGTTCCAAACATCCTATTGTAGGAAAAATATTAGAACAACGGGGAGTAAAAAAACTTCTGTCCACGTACGTCAATGCTCTGCCCGAACTTATCAATCCCAAAACAGGAAAGATACATACTTCATTTAACCAGACGGTAACTGCCACAGGACGATTAAGTTCAAGTAATCCCAATCTCCAGAATATACCCATCAGAGACAGTGAAGGACGAGAGATACGCAGGGCTTTTATTCCCGATGACCGATGCCTGTTTTTCTCGGCTGACTACTCCCAGATCGAGTTGCGCATCATGGCCGATCTCAGCGAAGATCCCAATATGATAGAAGCTTTTACCTCAGGCAAAGACATTCATGCTGCTACAGCTGCCAAAATATACAAAATACCGATCGAAGAAGTAACGCCCGATATGCGTAGAAAAGCGAAGACCGCCAACTTCGGTATTATCTACGGAATTTCCGTATTCGGACTTTCAGACAGGCTCAACATACCTCGATCTGAAGCCAAAGAACTAATAAACGGATATTTCGAGACATACCCCCATATAAAAGAATATATGGATAAAAGCATACAGATAGCCCGAGAAAAAGGGTATGTAGAAACGATAAGCGGACGCAAACGGATGTTACCCGACATTAATTCCAAAAACAGCATCGTACGCGGATATGCCGAACGAAATGCAATAAATGCACCTATACAAGGAAGCGCTGCAGACATTATAAAGATTGCCATGGTCCGCATTTTCGACCGATTCGAAAAGAACGGGCTAAAGGCCCGGATGATTCTTCAAGTACATGACGAACTCAATTTCAGTGTTCCTGAGAACGAAATAGAAATTGTTGAGCATATCGTAAAAGAAGAAATGGAAAATGCATACCAACTAAAAGTCCCTTTAATAGCTGATTCCGGTATCGGAAAAAACTGGCTCGAAGCACATTAACGATAACACAAGCTGTCTCATCCCTATATTTTGAGACAGCTTGCTAATTTTTCCTACATATCATAAATCATTAAAGAAGGAAAAACAAAAAGAGAAATACAACATATATATCTTATATTTTCTCTCAAAAGAAAAATAATTATAGAATTCTACAATTTCCAACCAGAAGTTCTCATTTGAATATTCCATAAACGGGCATATAACCGATCATTTTTCAGAAGCTCCTCATGAGTACCTTGCTCCACAATCCGACCATCGTCTAAAACAACAATCTTATCGGCATTTCGAATTGTTTTAAGACGATGAGCTATGACAATAACCGTACGTCCGGTTATCAACTTCGTAATAGCCCGTTGTACTTCCACCTCATTTTCAGGATCAAGAGAAGCCGTCGCCTCATCAAGAAGAACAATCTGAGCATCTTTCAGCATCGCCCGGGCGATACTTAGCCGCTGCTTCTCCCCTCCGGAAAGGGTACATCCTCCCTCTCCGACCATCGTATCATAACCTTTAGGCAACCGCATAATAAAATCATGACACTGAGCAGCCCGAGCAGCTTCGATAACTTCCTCATCCGTGGCATCGTCTTTACCGAAACGGATATTATTACGAATCGAATCCTGAAAAAGATATACATCCTGAAATACCATAGAAACATGGCGCATCAATGATTCAGGATCAAGAGAAGAAAGATCCAATCCATTCATTAAAACCCGTCCCGATGTAGGATCATAGAACCGTGCACACAATTTCATTAGCGTACTTTTTCCACTCCCCGATGGTCCGACAAGAGCCGTAAGAGCTCCTTTTTTCAATATAAGATCGATACCGTGCAATACCTCTTTATCCTGATATGCAAAAGAAACATTCCGGAATTCAATATCTCCTCCTTCAGGAGCAATATCTTTACCTTTCATTTCCGGTTCTTGCATCAAGTCAAGTATACGGCCTCCTGCGATAGAGAAATAGCGAAATTCTGCAAAATTAGTCAATGCAGACGTAAGAGGATCAAACACCCTAGAACCGACAACAAGAAAAAGAACAAATGTCGCTAATGACAAATCTCCTCCTATAAGTAAATAAGCACCACAAAGAATCATCAATGTCAACCCAGAACGTATCAACGTAACCGATAACAATACAAAAGGTCCGAGTAACGCCTCTTGCCGAATACAAGCTCGACGTAAATCGGCAAAAGCATCACGTAAACGAGTAAAACGTTCTCCCAACAAATTATATGCTTTCATTACTCTAATACCTTGCAAATACTCTTCCAATCGATTTCCAGCATTGATTTTCGCCTCTATTTGCCGTCCGCTCAAACGTCGTTGAACCCCAGTACTTACCCAAAGTACCAATATAGCAAAAGGCAACGCGATAAACATAGCCAAAGACATCTGCCAATCTATCCATAACAATGACAAAAAAGCCAACACAGGCATTACTAAAGCACCCATTAATTGAGGTAAATGATGTGAAATCCCCGTCTCTGCCATAGTAAAGTCGGTAATCATCATAGAAGAAATATCTCCCGGATCACGACGAGAAAGAAACCCTAACGATAATTTGCGCAAATGCTCAGCCAAGGCAATACGCCCATCGGCACTCATGGTATAAGCTCCGCGAAAATTGGCACGATATGAAGCCCTCTCAGCAACTATCATTATGAAAACATAAGCAACAAGAATAAAGAACAATGTCCACAAACGAGAAATATCAAGAGAAGTTCCGCTTCCGTCAAAGGCATGAAATATAATATTTATAGCTTCAATAGACAGACAAAAAGGAATAATGTTTACTAAATTGGCAAGGATCGTATAACCAACAGGTTTCTTTAAACGTTCCGGTTGCCCGACAGTTATATTTTGTATCGCATTCATAATTCTTTTATAAAGTTATTTTTGAGCAATAATACACAAATCTTCTTTCCGACGTTTATATACAGAAATATCCGTAAAACCCGATCGGGAAAGTAAAGAACGAAGTTCTCTTACCGGATGTATTGTCATCCCGTCTATCCGACTCGTCCATATTGTATTAGACGGATCACTCATTTCACAGCAAATCAAGAAAATTCCACCTTTCTTTAGTACACGAGCTATTTCAGTAAATGACTGCAAAAGGTCATTCCAGAAATAAATCGTTTCAAATGCTGTAACTACATTGAACATTTCATTCTCGTACGGAAGCTTTTCTACACTTCCCTGCTCTATAAAGCATCGTTTTCCGAGCAAATCCCGATTCTTTTTCCGAGCAAATTTCACACTTTCTTCACTAATGTCAATACCATAAACACTCCCTTCAGGACAACGTATCGACATCTCTGCAAGATTAGCTCCACCTCCACAACCGACATCCAATAAAGACCATTCGGGAGACCATTTTAAATAAGACATACCCCATTTGGCCAGCGGTGCATGTCCTTTATTCATCCCTCGTAAAATAATCCGTCCCCAAAAGCCTTCCGGTTTTCTTGTATTTTGGAGAATCTTATTAATAAAACTCTGTTTAAACATAAATACTACCCCCTAATTATTTATTCCCGACATTGAGTTCCCAACGAAAAGCATCGGTATAAGCATCCCACATTTGCCGGTAAACACCGGACATTGAGGTGAGCTCCTTATGCGTACCGATTTGCACCACTTTACCCTCTTTCAAAACGACGATTTGTTGTGCCGAAATAATAGAAGACAAGCGATGAGCAATTACAATTACGGTTTTATCCTTAATAAGATGCTGCAGTGCCCGTTGCATCTTATACTCATTTTCTGGGTCTGCAAAAGCTGTTGCCTCATCCAGAACAAGGATAGGAGCATTTTTCAGAATTGCACGTGCCACACAAATGCGTTGAGATTCACCTCCTGAAAGATACACGCCTTTATCTCCTATACGAGTTTCATAGCCATTCGGGAGATTCATAATAAAATCGTGGCACTGAGCAGCTCGAGCAGCATCTTCTACCTGCTGACGTGTTGCACCAGGACAACCTACTGCAATGTTTTCATATAATGTATCATAAAAAAGAAACGTATCTTGAAAAACAAAAGAAACAAGATTCATTAATCGTTCATTCGCAATATCTCTCACATCCACACCTCCGATTCGGATATTTCCTTCCGCTACATCCCAGAAACGGGGTATCAGGCTTGCAACCGTACTTTTACCAGAACCTGACGGACCTACCAATGCTGTAATCTCTCCTTGCCGCGCAACAAACGATACATCACGTAAAGCCTCTGTACGTGTTGCTTGCTCACGATTCTCATAAGAAAAACCGACATGATCAAACTCAATATCATAAGAAACAGGATTTTTTGCAACAACCGGCTCTGGAATCGGATTTTCGTCAAATATCCGGTCGATACGTTTCACCCCCTCATCGATTTCCCTTGTTCCGCCACCTAAAAACATCAGTTTATAAACAGGAGACGTAACTCCGGGACCCATCACAATAAAAAAAAGCCATACAGCAGCCAACGCCAGATTTCCAGAATTTCCCTGCATCAGTAATAAACCTACAGGAAGAACAAGCGTAACAATAGAATTAAGCAATACTGTAAACAAAACAAAACCTCGTTCATAAGTATCACAAACTTTTAATGCCCACTTTTTATATCCCAATATTTCTTTATGAAATTGACGGAAAGAATGCACACTTTGTCCGAATATTTTCACAACAGGCATACCCCGGACATATTGCACTGCCGAAGCACTCATTCTCTCTTGTGTATCGAAATAAGTCGCAGTAAACTCACGAGCTTTCTTCCCCATAAAATTAACATATTGCAAACCTATACTCATTATTATGCATGCCAGACAAACAGCAGCAAACCATCCGTTAAGCGAAAAAAAGATAATGAACATAAATATTTCGGTAGCCACCACATTCACCAAATCAGGTATAGTATGCGCGATAAAGGTCTCTATCTTTTCGATATTCTGTTCCATCGTTTTTTTTATTGCTCCCGTAGAAGATCCGTTCAAAAAACCTAAAGATAACCGTCCTATATGTTCAGACAATCTCACACGTAATCCGTATAATATACGGAAAGCAGCGACATGCGAAGCCATAAGTGCAACATAAAGCAGCAACAACCCGAAAACCAACCCGGCAAAAGCGGTCCAACCCCAATGTATGAGAAACGAACCATTTACCATATCAAGATCTCCCGCATTTACCAAAAGTTCATTCAGAACTTCATACACCGCCCAATAAGGAGTCAACATACAAAGAGCACTACCGGCAGACAATACTCCGGATAAGATTAACAACCCTTTCCGCTGACCCGCAATTTGGAAAAGACGACTTAAACCCTCTTTCTTTTTCATCTCTGTCATAAGTATCTGTTCTTAATTTATTTTTTTGCAATACCTTGATTTGCAACCGCATCTTGCATTTGTTTGATTTTTTCCGGATCACCTAAATAATAATCGCGAACAAAATTTAAAGACTCGTCAAACTCAAATACATAAGGCATAGCCGTTGGAATATTTAAATTCGCAATATCCGTATCCGATATACCTTTCAAATATTTAACAATACCTCTTAAACTATTTCCATGGGCAACGACCAGAATATTATCAACAACTGTCAAACGAGGAAATATTTCGCATTCCCAATAGGGAATAACCCTCATTATAGCATCTTTCAAAGATTCCGTTCGCGGCAAATCGCAAAGAGGAACATGAGAATATCTCACATCATTGATCGGACTCTCAGGATCACTATCCTTTAACGGCATCGGTGCTACATCATAACTTCGACGCCATATATGCACCTGTTCATTCCCATAACGAGCAGCAGTCTCACTTTTATTCAAGCCTTGGAGAGCACCATAATGCTTCTCATTAAGCCTCCATGACTTAAAGACCGGTATCCAATCCGCATTCATCCTGTCAAGGACACAATTCAAAGTTTTTACAGCTCTCTTCAAATAAGAGGCATAGGCCATTTGAAAAGAAATACCGGCTTCTTTCAAAAGATTTCCGGCTTCATAACCCTCCTCAACTCCTTTATCACTTAAGTCCACATCCGTCCATCCGGTAAAACGGTTCTCCTTATTCCAAAGACTCTCTCCATGTCGTAACAATACGATTTTTTTCATTTTACTTTTAAGTTTTAGAGCCTGTTTAAATTTTATCCGAAATAAGAATCTCTTATTACGATCAAAAAAATCAAAAAAATACTTCTATAAAATTCAAATCGGCTGCATTAATATTTATAGTTTATTTATTCTCGATACAGTATCCTAACATAGAACTGAACTTACAACTAAAACGAGGAAACAATCCCAATACCATTCCCATACCCCAGCGATGCGGGAAATGTCTTTGATATACTCCTTGATCAATAAGCTGCAAACGAGATTCCCATTGCTCTACGAGATGTCCATCGCTAATACCAGAACGGATCTGTACCTTATGCCCTCTAAGAGAATCCGGTTTCACGTGAAACCTATGCATCATACTTCCACATACATCAAACCAGATTTCTCCCCCTGAAAAACGTTCTGCTAAATTATGCAGCACCGAACGCACCTGATCTTCATAAAAAAACATCAGTACCCCTTCTATTATAAAAATAAAAGAACTTTCAGGGTGTTTCTCTTTCAAATCGTCCATCCATTTCGTTTCTAATAACGAAGCTGCGATATACTTATCGAAATCCGATTCCGGTATCAACTTTCTACGCAAATCGATCACTTCCGGCAAATCCAATTCATAAAACATGACACCACCATACTCTTTCAGTCGTTGATACCGAGTATCCAATCCGCATCCCACATTCACAACAACCGGTTTTATTTTATCGAAAATAAAACGTCGTACGGCATCATCAAAATACCTGCCTCTTACGACACAACCGATTTCATTCAACTTTGCACCATCAAACCTTGAATAATCATATTCTATACTCTCCATCAATTGTTCAGCCAACTCATCTTTCAGAACAGCATCCTTTCTCCTACCCTCTTTAGCCCTCATGTAAAGTGGTATAAGAAGAGTCTCCGCCACAATGTTTTCAAACTCAATTTTTTTTTTCATATCTTTCTTGTCTCAATAATTAAAAACGAACATTATTCAATTTCATTCAAAAAAAAGAGAGCCTATCTCTTCATAAGCTCTCTCCAACCTGTAACACAAAAAATCATATATTCCGTTATTATTTTTTCCGTTTCATCCGGTGTTCTCCTGTGAACGATCAGCTCTTCCAACATCGTAAACATCCAAACAGTATGCAAACGTATCGTAAAGTCCGAAACATCAATATTCAAATCCGGGTGTTTCCACTTCATCTTCAAAAAATAATCTTTCACCAGCATAGTCGAACGATCCGAAAAATCCTCTTTAAATCTCTCCAACGAAGTACCTTGAGACCTGAACAAAAGCAAAAACAACAAATCCCTGTACTTATTGACAATAGAAACATACTCATCTATAACAGACCGGAGATAATCATTCGTGAACATTTCCAGTATATCCGCACCCCTCTTCCCATGATGTTCGTCGAGCATTTCATAAAAACAATTCACTACAGGACGCACTATTTCATGAAAAATATCCTCTTTACTATCATAATAATTATAAATATTACTCAACCCCACATGGGAAGCTTCCGCAATTTTGCGCATAGGAACTTTTACATACCCTTTTGCATAAAACAACGGTGTCGCTGCAGCCAATATATTTTTCTTCACATATTCTTTTTCTGCTTGCATAAGTTCGATTTGACTTAACAGAACAAAATTAAAAAGCCGATAAGCATATATCAATACCTAAAAATCGGTATTTATCATCATAAAAATATCATTACAAAGAGTAGGCAAAAAATCCTACAACAATAACAAAAAGTACACATTATCCTCCGGCATTACCGGTATTTTTGCAACATAAAATAAACTTGTAAATTTCCTATATCATGAAAGATCGAAAACATATAATCAAAGCAAGTATTATTGTCCTGACATTCATCTTTGCAATCTCATCAAAAGCTCAAGTACCAGCTTTCACCTCAGCAGAAGGATTCGGAAAATTTGCAACCGGAGGACGCGGAGGGCAAGTAGTTTTCGTCACGACAACCGAGGATTATGCTACAGGAGAAACACCGATAGAAGGCTCTCTTCGATGGGCTCTCTCTCAACATCCGGAAGAACCTATCACCGTTATTTTCAGAACTTCAGGAATCATAAAATTAAAAGAAGAGCTGAAGTGTGCTCGAAACGGTTATACTTTAGCCGGGCAAACTGCACCCGGAGACGGTATCTGTATACGAGGAGCAAAAGTCAATCTCGGAGGATCAAAAAACGTCATCATACGTCATCTTCGTTTTCGAATAGGACTGAAAGATGACGGTACACATACCGACGGAGGATCAATCGGGATTGAGAACTGCGAAGATGTCATTGTAGATCACTGCACTTTCGGATGGTCGTGTGAAGAAAATATGACAATGTACGATAATAAACGCACTACGGTACAATGGTGCATTATACATGAAGGTCTATATTCGGCAGGACATATCAAAGGTTCTCGCAGTTATGCCACCCAATGGGGAGGGGACTTCTCTTCTTACCATCATAATCTGCTCGCCCACTGCCATAATCGCATGCCGCGTTTTAACGGTGCACGAGACGATCGCGAAACAAACGATTACAAAATTCTTACAGACTATGTCAACAATGTCATCTATAACTGGGGAAAAGCAAATTCTTGTTACGGAGGAGACATAACAAAAGGTGAAAAGAACGAAATCAACATGGTAGGCAACTATTATAAACCGGGACTTGCACGTCCTGCAAAAAGCAAATCTTATTTTGTACAAGCCTCTTACGGAGGGGATTCGTATCGTAAAGTAGGTCAATGGTATGCCTCTGGAAATATAATGGAAGGAAATGATAGTTTCACGACCGATAATGCCTTAGGAATCGATAAAAGCGCCTACCCGACAGACCTTCAGGAACAAGTCATTGTAGAAACACCATTTGAAATAAAAACTCCTTACCAAATAAAAACAGAAACAGCTTCCGATGCCTTTAAGAGTGTATTGGCAAAAGCCGGAGCTCATCCCTTAGACGAGGTAGATAGACGTATTATAGATGAAACTGAAAACGGAACGGCATCAGGATATGGGACATCAGAATTCGAATCGGAAACCAAAACAAGTCGTTATTACCAAAAAACATTAGGAATTATTGACGACCCGGCTGCCGTCGGAGGATATCCCGAATATAGCACCTATGGTAATATAACAGACAACGACAACGATGGAATGGATGATATATGGGAAACTGAAAACGGACTGAACCCTGAAGATCCTTCAGATCGAAATAAAATCACCGACAGCGGATATACAGCATTAGAAGCTTACCTCGCCCATTTGGCTGGAGAATATATTCCCTTGGATTTTACAGAAGGAATAGTATCCTCTTTTAAAAACGAGACGTTAACCATCTTCCCTAATCCGACAAGCGACCGTCTTTTTATCGGAACAGAACGAAAGCTCGAAGAGGCCAGAATTTATTCTTCGGAAGGGAAACTAATATCTGTTTTACCATTATATCAATGCGCCATTGTAGATGTTTCTCATCTCCCCACAGGCAATTATTTAATGATCCTTATCGACTCGGAAAAAGAACAAAATAGTGTTCGGTTTATAAAGAAATAAATATACCGATTAAGAACTTGTCTAAATTTTGTTCAGGTCAGTTTTAAAAGTTTCTTCCAAAGATGTTTTTCTGTTTTTACGAGGAGGATAGCGGACTATCTAACGAAGAAAAATGGGAAAACAGACCGGAAGAAAATGCAAAAATGATCGGATACAATTTTCTTATTGGAAAATTTAGACGTACAAATGTACGACTGGCTCTTTAGACCGGAGGCTCTTTACCGGCAGTAATATAGGCAGAAACAATATAATCATGCCCCGAAGCATTTTGATAAATATGCAATTCGAAACGAGCGGCAACAGCTGCCACATGTTCCATAATTTCGGCCTGTATAGATTCATAGCTCACCCAATTCTTATTCGCAGAAAAACAGTATATTTCAAAAGGTATACCATTCTCGGTCGGTTCTAACAACCGAGTCATCAATGTCAAATCCCCATTAACAAAAGGATGCTTACGCAAATACATAGCCACATAAGCTCTGAATAATCCCAAATTGGTTTCTATCGTTCCATTTACCAAGCCATTACTATTATCAGTATTCTCTACTTTCCCGGCAGCCTGCTCTGCCTGTTTCTCCTCAATATACGATTTTAAGAAATCTACGCTCTTTAAAGACTCCAATAACTCCGGAGTACAAACTTTGATAGATGTCACATCTATCGTAAAATCGCGCATTATCCGACGTCCGCCAGATTCCGCCATTCCCCTCCAATTCTGCAATGTTCCCGAAATCAATGAATAAGGAGGAACTGTAACAATCGTATTATCAAAATTTTGGACTTTTACAGTATTCAAAGTTATATCGATAACGACACCGTTCAACATACCTCCCGGCATCACGATCCAATCTCCTTTGCGAACAATATCATTTTGGGCCAGCTGCACTCCGGCGACAAACCCCAAAATACTATCTTTAAAAACAAGCATCAATACTGCGGCAAAAGCTCCCAATCCGGTAATCAACTTCATCGGGGAACGTTGCACCAAAATAGAAATGACAATAATAACCCCTAAGCCTATCAAAATACCTTTTACCAACTGTATGAGCCCTTTTAAAGGTCGATCCTTCATAGCATCCGAACTTGAAAATATCCGCCACAAAGCAGACAAAAAGGTATTGGTATAAACTAAAAAAGCAATTACCAAATAAATCCAACAAAAACGCTCTACCCATCCGATAAGCGATCTGTAATCGTCATATACCAAAGGTAACAAAGACAGCATAATCAAAGGAGGTAAAACATGCGCTACACCGGAAAAGACCCGCCGATCTACCAATACCCTAAGAATCTCATTTTTACTTTTCCCTAATATTTTCAGAAAAACGTAATGGAGGACATACCGCAATATCCAGGCTACAGCCCAAGCAAACAGTGCTATCAGAACTGTATATATAATACCTTCCATTTCATCCACTCTTCCGGTCTCTATACCCAAATCTCTAAGAATAGACTTTATCCACTCCAAAAGTTCACCGGCAAATTTATGCGATTTGTCATCCATAATCATAAACATTTTATCATGATAATAACAAAGAGAGAGAGGTACAAGTTCAACAAAAAGCCAAAGACAGAACTCAAAAGATCGTTTTCGAACGAACAAACCTGTTTCTATTCGTATATACCAAAAGAATGGTTATCTTTGCAGGTCGAAAGAATAACTGTTATTTCCGGTGTTAACTTATCGGAATTGTTTCAGCAAACAAGACAATATTTTCGAAAATAATTCAACAAAATAAACTATGGCATTACAATGTGGTATCGTCGGCTTGCCTAATGTCGGCAAATCAACCCTCTTCAATTGTTTATCCAATGCAAAAGCCCAATCGGCAAACTTTCCGTTTTGTACGATCGAACCGAATGTCGGAGTAATTACCGTCCCGGATGAACGCCTCAATAAATTAGCAGAACTCGTTCATCCTCAACGCATAGTTCCTACTACGGTAGAAATCGTGGATATTGCCGGATTAGTAAAAGGAGCTAGTAAAGGAGAAGGATTAGGAAACAAATTTCTTGCCAATATACGCGAAACAGATGCAATTTTACATGTATTACGCTGTTTTGATGATGACAACATAACTCATGTAGACGGTTCTGTCGATCCCGTACGCGACAAAGAAATCATCGACTATGAACTGCAATTGAAAGATCTGGAGACGATAGAGAGCCGCATCTCTAAGGTTCAGAAACAAGCACAAACAGGAGGTGACAAAAATGCAAAGCTTGCATACGATGTATTAAGCAAGTATAAAGAAGCTCTGGAACAAGGAAAGTCTGCCCGTACCGTCAGTTTCGAAACTAAAGACGAGCAGAAAATAGCTCGGGAGTTATTTCTCCTTACCAGTAAGCCGGTTATGTATATTTGCAACGTTGACGAAAAGAGCGCTTTAAACGGAAACAAATATGTAGAACAAGTACGGGAAGCGGTAAAAGATGAAGATGCCGAAATATTGATAGTTGCTGCCAAAATAGAATCTGAAATTGCAGAATTCGAAACATACGAAGAACGGCAAATGTTTCTGGAAGAAATCGGATTGAAAGAATCGGGAGTCTCCCGACTGATTCGTGCAGCATACAGCCTTCTAAACCTCGAAACATATTTTACCGCCGGGGTACAGGAAGTTCGGGCATGGACCTACCTTAAAGGCAGTAAAGCTCCTCAATGCGCAGGTATCATTCACACCGATTTCGAAAAAGGTTTTATCCGGGCAGAAGTCATCAAATATGACGACTATATCCAATACGGATCTGAAACAGCCTGTAAAGAAGCCGGAAAAATGAATGTAGAAGGAAAAGATTATATCGTGCAAGACGGAGATATCATGCACTTCCGGTTTAATGTATAAGGACATTCGATTCAAATGAGAAATATACAATCAGTTTGCGTATATTGTGCCTCAAGCTCAAAAGTGGATGCTATCTACTTCGAAGCGGCAAAGCAATTAGGAAAACTTATTGCCCGGAATAATTTGCGTTGCATATACGGAGCAGGGAATCAAGGTCTCATGGGAACGATTGCAGACAGTGTATTAGATGCCGGAGGAAAAGTAACCGGCATCATTCCCCGCTTTATGTACGAAGAAGGATGGCACTACGAACGTTTACAAGACATAGAAATTACAAATTCTATGCATGAGCGAAAAGCACGTATGGCATCCTTGTCCGATGCTGTCATAGCATTACCCGGAGGATGCGGAACATTGGAGGAGTTATTGGAGATCATCACTTGGAAACAATTAGGATTATACCTCAATCCGATAGTAATCCTTAATACGGCCGGTTACTACGATCCGTTACTCGCTCTACTGGAAAAAGCCGTTGAACAAAATTTCATGCGTACGGAGCATACGAGAATGTGGGTGGTAGCTACCACTCCCCAAGATGCAATAGATGCTCTGTACTCTGCACCCGACTGGAATGGAAGCGTACGTAAATTTGCAGCCATATAACAGCATAAATGCCAAGTGACAGCATACATATCGCCCCTGTAATAACAACGGACACCCTCTCTCCCATCCTGTCCGACAGTAACAGAATTATTTCCGATTCATTACGGACCACACATCCCGAATGGGATTTACACTATAAAAAAGATTCCGTCAAGTTCACGCCACAATACGCAGAAAGCTTGTCGGCATATTGCTATGCTCCGATCGACAACCCTTTAACCGATTACAAAGAAGCCGCACTTGTCATTCCCGAAGGTTTCGAAGGAATACCAAAAATCGAAAATCCTTCTCAAAATGATGGAATATTTTTGATTTTACTCTGTTGTTTCATTTTGGTAGCAACATCCTTTCGACGAGGAATAAAGCTCTTTTCACAGCCTTTTTCCGCATCAAAAAACAATCGAAACCGTACCGATATGGCAGATAATTCTACGATTATCGAATCACGGTTACGATTTATTTTACTTGCTCAAACTTTTGTAATGGAAGGGATTGCACTTACATTTTTAATTCATTATCTAAAACCTGAATTAACCTACATCGGATATTTCAAAGAAATACTTTGTGCTGCAGTTTTAGCCACCTTATACTACAATTTTCAACAATCGGCATATCGCATTTTAGGTTCTATTTTCACAGAATCGGGCATCACAAAACAATGGATAGACAATCACGCATCTATCAACTTATTATTAGGAATAATCTTATTCCCGATTATTTTCTGCATGATCTATCTCTCTGGTTTTCTGAATATCGGGCTTTTATTAGTTACAATATCTTACATTTTTTCCCGAATTATTTTTATTTATAAAGGGATTAAGATTTTTTTGAGAGATGTTTATGGAATTCTGTACTTTATTTTGTACCTTTGCGCCCTTGAAATCATGCCTTTATTTCTAATTTACAAAGGTGTGATTTTGATTTACCAATTTGTAGAATTTAAAATACTAACATTTTGAAAGTCAAGAAAGTACTCGTTTCTCAGCCAAAGCCAGCTTCTGAGAAATCTCCGTATTTCGACATTGCAGAAAAGTACGGTGTAAATATTGAGTTTCGTCCTTTCATTAAGGTAGAAGAAATAACCCCAAAAGAATTCAGACAACAAAAAATTTCTATTCTGGATTACACAGCTATTATTTTCACGGCAAGAACAGCAATTGATCATTTTTTCAAGTTGTGTGAAGGATTGCGGGTAACGATTCCGGAAACGATGAAATATTTCTGTGTGACCGAATCGGTAGCTCTCTATCTGCAAAAATATATCGTCTACCGAAAAAGAAAAATCTTTTTCGGAAATACAGGGAAACTGGACGATCTTGTTCCTGCCTTAATAAAACATTCCGATGAAAAATTCCTTTTTCCGGTATCAGATGTCAATAACGGCGAATATCCGTTACTTGACAAAAACAAAATCGATTACACAAAAGCGGTAATGTACCGTACGGTAAGTAACGATTTTGCTCCCGAAGAAAAATTCGATTATGACATGCTGATTTTCTTTAGTCCTTCAGGAATCAATTCATTACTGAAAAACTTCCCGAATTTCGAGCAGCAAGATATCAAAATCGGATGCTTCGGACCGACAACGGCAAAAGCGGTAAGGGATGCCGGACTCAGACTCGACATCGAAGCTCCTCGTCCGGAAGCCCCGTCGATGACAGCCGCATTGGAACTTTTCTTTAAAGAACAAAACAAATCGTCTAAGAAATAATACACCCCCATTCTTTTTGAGTTTGCAAAAACCGGCTATCCTGTGAACGAACAAACTTAAAATGAAAATATGTTATAAAATAAAACGCCTCCCTCTTTAATCCTTAATGAATAAAGAGGGAGGCGTTTTTTCGAGTAGATACAAATCAATTTCCCAACCGAAAATCGCTCACACTGCTTTGTTCTAAAGAAATATCCTCAAAAAAACTGACACTCCCCTCTCCTTGCGGACATTGATTACAAATACCTACCCACAACTCTTGAGGATAATCGTTTTTATACAAACGAGCCAACTGCCATGTCTTCTTATCTGTCGAATAATAGCTGGCTATAGTATGTGTATCAGAAGATATTTTCAAATAAACCGAAGAGCCGGCTATTTCTTCATGATTATTATCATCCGAGGTTCCTCTCGTACGCACAGTGACAATCCGGTGTTTACCTCGCTCATCTTGCTCGAATGCAAACTTCTGCCATATCGTGTCATTAACAAAAACAAACAAATCCGCAGCATTATAAGTGTCCGTAGCAGTAAATTGAGGTGAAACTTTAGCCATAAAAGTAAAAGGTCGGGTATTATCGACTTTTGTCAACAAAAGCGGAGCGGTCTTATTAGACAACTTTCCGTCATTCGGATCGCAAAAAAAGTCTCGCTTCCCTCCGCACCTGAATTCCAATATTCCATTATCTTTAATCCGAACCAAAGTATCAGCGCCGTTCACAGCTTTAGTAAAGATGACATTACCCAATTTAATATCACAATCTGTTCCTTTCAATTCATCAATTTGATCAATCGTAGATAAACTATCCTTGTCTGTAGTTTTTTGAGGATTATGGTGCGATTCACAACTGCTCACGCACAAACTTATACCTAATAAAGTCCAATAAATAAATGTTTTATTCATAATTTCATGTTTTATAAGTATTTTTGTACAGCAAAATTAGTCACTCTATTTCGACAAGACAATAGTCAAAATTAACCAATTTATGCCAAATCATCAGGAACAAGAATTGAGGTCACTGCTCACTGAGCAAGATTTTGGGACAACAACATGGGAGTATGAAATCCTTGAAAACAGAAAAATGCAAGTCCGCTCATTTGTCCAAATAGACAACGGGATTGCCGTACTGTCAGATTTACGAAAAAACACGAGCTATATTTATGCCGGAAATTTCGGTCAAAATATCGGGATCTCTCAAAACGGTCTAATTATCGACTCTGCTTTTGAAGATGAAATATTCAACTGCATCCCCGCTGACGATTTGATCGAACGACACGTTTTAGAATTACGTTATTTTCATTTTCAACGTGCAAATGAAATCAGAGAAAGGAAAAACTATAACACGATATGCCTCATTCACTTTCAATTACAAAATGGCAATACGATTCCGGTTCTGCACCGTTCTTATTATTTAGAAAGTTTGCCTAACGGTAGCATTTGGCTATCACTTTGCACATACACACCTTACATAGAGACCCCGACTTTGACATCAGGACAAATCGTAAACAATAAGAATGGTAAAGTAGTACAGCAAAAAGAATATCAATTATACGACAACTTATTACTAAGCCCACGTGAAAAAGAAGTACTGACGTTATTGGCAAAAGGACACAGCAGCAAACAAATTGCAGACATTTTGAATATCTCTACAAACACGGTTTACCGACACCGGCAAAATATTCTTTCTGCCCTACAAGTCTCCAATACAGCAGCAGCGATTCAAGTAGGATTTAGATTGAATATCATATAAATACGATTAAAATACACGACAAATCATAATATCCTCCGCAAAATGGCATTCAATATCGATATTGCACAGATTCCATTAATGAATATTCTTGTATCCAAAAATTCCGTACCGATACTTTACTAATTAAATCCAGCTATTTTTGCTATCTTTGTACCATATTTTTCGCTTTCTAATTGGTATCGAATGGCAAACTTCAAATTAACACAGGCAGAACGACTTTGCGGGAAAAAACGGATAGATGCCCTTTTTACATCAGGGAATTCATTCATCGTCTATCCCTACCGGATAGTATATCGGTCTGTCTCCGATACAGACAATGTTCCTGTATCTATGTTTGTCAGTATCCCTAAAAAGAGGTTTAAAAGAGCGGTAAAGCGAAATCTTATCCGAAGGCGAATAAAAGAAGCTTATCGAAAAAATAAACATATTCTCACCGATACGCTTCAAAGTCAAGAAACAGCTTTGGATATGGCAATCCTTTATTTAGATAGGGAAATTCTCGATTATCAAACATTGGAGAAAAAGCTAAAAGATTTACTCCAAAAATTAAAAGAAAAGGTATGTAAAGAATCTTGCGAAAAAAATCTCCCAAAGCCGAATGATTCATGAAAAGAGTTTTATCTTTACTACTATTAATACCCGTCTACTTTTATCGGGCATGTATTTCTCCTCTCAAACCTCAAACCTGCAGGTTTGTCCCTACATGTTCGGAATATGCAATCGAAGCCATTCGCAAACACGGTCCGTTCAAAGGCCTCTGGTTGGCAATAAAAAGAATTTGCCGTTGTCACCCTTGGGGAGGAAGCGGTTATGATCCTGTACCTTAAACATAATGATATGACTTATTACAACCTGCATACACACGACCTTTCCCTTTCAACCGATCGAAAACTAAGTATATGCAATCTGCCTTATAAAAATAGCTTTACCTCCCCCGATGCATATCCGGGTGTCTATTTCTCCGCAGGCATACACCCTTGGCATATAGCCTCGACAGACCCGATGTCGTTGACATTGCAGTTATCCCGAATAGCAGAATCTCCGCAACTGCTTGCAATCGGAGAATGCGGACTCGATAAATTGACCGATACCCCGATAGACATTCAAATAACCATCTTTAAACAACAAATAGAAATTGCCGAGAACAGTAAAAAACCGATGATTATCCATTGCGTAAAGGCTTTCAATGAACTGATAAAATTACGAAAAGAAACCGCAGCCCGTCAAGAATGGATTATTCATGGATTCAGAGGAAAACCTCAGTTAGCAACAGAACTCATTCAACACGGTTTCAGAATTTCGATCGGACACAAGTTCAATCCCGAAACCGCCCGAATAATACCATTGCACCGATTATTTCTCGAAACCGACGACAGTAATATCGATATCGAAACCGTTTACCGGCAAATTGCCGAAATACGGCAGATTCCGGAAAACGAGCTCATCATATCGATCGGTACAAACTTTTCCGAACTTTTCGATTTATCCCGATAAGAAAAAATACATAATAAAACTTTTGGTTCTGCCATACACTCCGTTTTTTGTTTTTAATATGTATCTTTGCCCTGAAGCAACAATTATCAAATTGCAATAGATAAATATCATAATATAGTCAAAAAATGAATTTCGTAGAAGAACTAAAATGGAGGGGCATGATTCACGATATAATGCCCGGTACAGAAGAACAATTACAGAAAGAAATGACGACTGCATACGTAGGTATAGACCCGACTGCAGATTCTTTACACATCGGCCACCTTGTAAGTGTCATGATGTTGAAGCATTTCCAAAGAGCCGGACACAAGCCTATCGCTCTGGTCGGCGGCGCTACCGGAATGATCGGAGATCCCTCTATGAAGTCCCAAGAACGCAATCTACTGGATGAAAAAACATTACGTCACAATCAAGAAGCGATCAAAAAACAACTCTCCAAATTTTTAGATTTCGAGTCGGATGCACCCAACGCTGCAGAGTTGGTCAACAATTACGATTGGATGAAAAATTTCTCTTTCTTGGACTTTATCCGGGATGTAGGAAAATATATCACAGTCAATTATATGATGAGTAAAGACTCCGTAAAAAGGCGTCTTGCCGGAGAGGGAAGCAACGGACTGTCATTCACTGAATTCTCATACCAATTGGTACAAGGATACGACTTTACCTACTTGTACAAAACAAAAAATTGCAAGTTGCAAATGGGAGGTTCTGACCAATGGGGAAATATCACTACCGGAACAGAATTAATTCGCCGGACAACCGGAGGAGAAGCTTTCGCCCTCACCTGCCCTTTAATTACTAAAGCCGATGGAGGGAAATTCGGAAAAACAGAATCCGGAAACGTGTGGCTCGACCCACGCTATACATCTCCATACAAATTTTACCAATTCTGGCTGAATGTAAGCGATGCCGATGCCGAACGTTATATCAAAATATTCACAGCTCTCAGCAAAGAGGAAATAGACGCCCTTATCGAAGAACAACATGCTGCACCACATCTGCGGCCTATACAAAAACGGTTGGCAAAGGAAATTACGATAATGGTGCATTCTACAGAAGATTATGAAGCTGCCGTAGAAGCCTCGAATATTCTTTTCGGAAACTCGACATCGGAACAACTGAAAAAACTCGATGAAGACACTCTCTTGGCCGTATTTGAAGGTGTACCGCAATTTGAGATCTCTAAAAACGAGCTCATACAGGGAATCAAAGCTGTCGATCTTTTAACCGAAAAAGCCGCCGTCTTCCCCTCAAAAGGAGAAATGCGTAAAATAACTCAAGGCGGAGGAGTATCTGTCAACAAAGAAAAACTTCTCCAATTCGACAAAGAAATATCCGAAAAGGACCTATTAAACGGAAAATATATTCTGGTACAAAAAGGTAAAAAGAACTATTTCTTAATTATTGCAAAATAAAAAGTAAAGAATTTTGTCAATAAAAATCTTTACACTATCTTTGCATCGCTTTTGAGATAGACTCAAAGCATAGGATTGTCTCATGGTGTAATGGTAGCACTGCAGTTTTTGGTTCTGCCTGTCTAGGTTCGAATCCTGGTGAGACAACAATAGAAAAGCGATTTGATTTTGAATCAAATCGCTTTTCTATTTTGTTCACAACCCTTATACAATTCAACAACAAAAAGAAAATAAAAAAAGCCGGTATGATATGTACCGACTTTTCGCTCTTCAGGTAGGACTTGAACCTACGACCCTCTGATTAACAGTCAGATGCTCTAACCGACTGAGCTACTGAAGAATAACAATATATAATCTTTAAAGAAAAAGAGCTCTTCAGGTAGGACTTGAACCTACGACCCTCTGATTAACAGTCAGATGCTCTA